>CAIPUQ010000173.1 GCA_903868295.1 uncultured Roseiflexaceae bacterium | reverse complement strand
CCAGGTCACGAGCGTGCCGTTCTGGAGCAACCCGAGGACGAACGAACTACCGACTGCGGCTTTTTTGAGCAAGTTCGGAATAGGGGTAGGCGTCATGGTCCGCGTCTTGGTAGGTGTCATTGTTGCGGTCGCACCGTCGACGGTAATGTGGATGAACGCATCTGCGGCGGCTGCGTAGGTCGCACCACCGATGGTGCCGCCCGGCTGTGAAGCCCGGAGGACACATTTGCCGCCGCTCAAGAGCTTGACCTTCTTGCCGACAATGGTACACACCGATGGGGTGTTGCTGACCACTGTTACGGGCAGGCCCGAATCGGCATCGGCGGTGATATCGAACTCGGGATCATAGATCCGCTTGTTCATGTCGGGTGACACGGTGATGGTCTGGGCAGCACCGACGACGGCAAACGAGCGAGCGACTTGCTCGGCTGGCTCCCAAATGCCGCTTGCATTTGTCCCGCCGGGTTGATCCGCGGTGAGACCACAGATGCCTTCAGCAAGCAGATGCACTTTGTTGGCAATAATGGTGCAGACCGTGGGTGTGCTGGATGCGTAGGTGATCGGCAGACCGGATAGTGCTGTTGCACCCGGGTCGAAATCCGGTGCAGTGTACGTTTTGGCTGCAATGGGTGGGAACGTAATCGTCTGCTTCTTCTTGATTTTGAATGTACGGGTCACCGGCGGCGCAGCAGAGTAGCCACCGCCTGCAGATGCATTGGCTGTGATGGTGCAGTCACCACCCGTGAGCATGCGAATCTTGCCATCGACAATCGTACACACCGTCGGCGTCTGCGACGTATAGGTGACTGGACGACCAGCTGATGAGGTCGCGCCCGGGTCAAAATCACCGTCGCTGATTGACTTGGTTGGTGGGGTTGCGAACGTGATGAATTGCCCGTTAGGTGTAGGGGTAGCGGTCCGAGTTGCTGTTGCGGTCGGTACAGGAGTGTTCGATGGTGCAACAGTGTTCGTCGGTGCCAAATTGGTAATGGTCATCGTACGAACGACCGGTGCTGCCGATGCCCATGTCTTGTTTGTTGCATCGTCACCACCGTTTTGTGAGGCTTCAACGATACATGAACCTGCAGATACCGGCGTCAGCTTATTGCCACTGACCGTACAGATAGACGGGGTCTTGGAAACGTAGGTGATTGGCAATGCAGAAGTAGCGCTACCGTTCATGGTGAACTGCGGGTCCGTGTAGTTTTTGGACGCAGGCAACGTAAAGGTAATCGTCTGGGGGAAGCCGATCGAGATGTTGTCGACCCAGAACGACGCACCGGATTTTTTAAAACCGGTTTTGTCGAAAGTTCCGTTCACAAAGATAAACTTTAAGTCGCCTGACGTAACGGGAATCGTGAACGAAACGAATTGCCAACCGGTCACCGTTGTCCCGGTCGTCTCGATGACTTTGTACTGCGTACAGGTCGCAGTATTGAGCAAATAGCCGAAGACGGCGAAGTCGTCAGCACCTGCCGCCGAATACCAGTTCAAATTGACCACTTCGCCTGTCGTTGCTGCAAAGGTGTCGCTGACGATTGCAGGACCACGCAAAATGTGATATCCGGTCTCGCGCCAGTGTGAACCCATTTGCATGAAAATTGCTTTGGTGCCTGCCGTAATTGCAGGTCCGCCGGGAATCGATGTGACGACCGCCGCTGACGATGAATAGGTCGAATTGATCGCATCATGGTCGTTGGTTGGCTTCGACGCGGTGCCAGCGTTGTGTGTCGGTACGGAACCATAGTCCGGCGATCGAGTCCATATCGCATCGTAGTCAGTCATGTCGGTTGTGACACAGCCGCCCAGGCTGTCGACGCCCAGATTAATGAAATCACTCGTCTGACCAGGATAAACCGACGTTGGGGCACTCGCATTGGTGGCTGCGTCGGCAACATTCCCAATAACCCCATTCCCGTTGACTACGGTCCATCCGGTGAGCCCGTCTTCGAAGCTGCCGTTCTTGAACTTGGTTGTGACACGTGCATCATTGGATTGCATCGGCTCTGCAGGCTTTGCTTCAGCAACAGCGCTCAGGCTGGTCTGAACCACGATGCACACCATCGTCAGGAGGAGCGCCATCGCTCGGTACGTTCGGTTCATGATGATTCCTATGCTAGTGGGATAAAGGTATTACATATTAATTATATCATTTTTTGACAAAAATATATGTATAAATTATAGAACTATACACCAATAAATTACGCTTTTTGTCATATTGAATAGACAATACGGCGAACATTGTTTGATTGTTTTTCTTTATTGAAAACGAGTCGAATCACAAGACAGCGAAAAGCCGGGTACATTTGTACCCGGCTCGTGGGTTTTCGTCGGTCCGTCTGCTACGGTGTTGGTGTCCGAGTGACGAGAGCCCCGTGTTCGGGGGCACCGATAGCGATGATGCTGCCATCGCGTAGGCCAATAATCGAGTTGACGTAGCCTACCCCAATGCTGAAGGCATTGGTGATTCCTTTTGGAATGGTAACTTGGTTGTTTTCGTTGCGGCCCCAACCGAACAACGTGCCGTCTTGCATCATCGCCATCGAATAATGACACCCAGCGCCGATGGACTTCACATCTTTGAGGTTGAGGGGGACTTTGGATTGCAGGAATCGATTGCCGCCCCAGGCAACTACGGTACCGTCCGGCTTGATGGCCATTGAGTGATCACACCCTGCCGAGATATCGGTGACCACACCGAGCGTTGGCGGGATGGTAATTTGGCTGACGGCGTTGCTGCCATACCCTTTGACGGTCGAATCAGCGAGCCGCACGAGGGTGTGATCCTGGCCGCCAGCGACTTGCTTGATTCCCTTGAGCTTGGTGGGGATGTTGCATTGCCCAAAGAAGTTGTTGCCCCAACAGACGACCGAACCGTCGGTTTTGAGGGCCAGTCCATGTGCATATCCAGCAGAGACCGAACTCACACCCGACAAGGCAAGCTTGGGGATGGTGATCTGGCCACGCGTGTTGGCACCCCAGCCGTAGACTCGACCGCCTTTGAGTGCGAGGGCGAAATTGGTCCCGACCGCGATGTCGGTGATGCCTGTTCCACAGCAGGGTGGAATGTTTGTCTGGAACTCTTTGTTCATGCCCCAGGTGATGATTCGCCCGTTCTGCAACAAACCGAGGACAAACGAGCTACCGACGGCACTCTTTTTGAGCAAATTGGGGATGGGGGTCGGGGTCACCGTGCGTGTATGGGTCGGAGTGTTGGTGACCGTCGGTGAAGGCGTAGCGGTCAATGTGGCGGTCGGTGTCGCGTCAGACACCGGGAACGACCGTGTCACGCTGGTCGCTGCAGCATACGTTGTACCGCCGATTGTCCCACCGGGCTGAGAGGCGACGATGGTACACGTCCCCTTGGCAAATAAGGTGACCTTTTTGCCGGTGACCGTGCAAACGGTGGGATTGGATGACGTATAGGTAATCGGCAAGCCAGAGTCACTCGTGGCTGCTAGGTCGAATGCAGGCTCGTAGACGTTTTTGGGACTGACTGCAGGGAAGGTGATAGCCTGCGCGACCCCGAGCACCGGGAACGAACGGGTCACATCGATAGCTGCGGCGTAGGTAACCCCACCGACGACACCGCCGGCCTGTGACGCAGTGACACTACAGGTCCCCGGGGCGACATAGTGAACCTTGCCAGCGACAATCGTACAGACCGCAGGGGTCGTCGATGTCAAGGTGACGGGGAGCGTCGAAGAAGCGGCCGATGTGGTGTCGTAGTCGGGCAACGTATACACTTTGCTGCTAATCGGTGGGAAGGTTATCCACTGTGTAGCTGTGACTTTAAAGACACGATTCACTGTGGTAGCGGCGGTGTATGTCACGCCGCCCGTGGTGCCGCCCGGTT
>CAIPUQ010000172.1 GCA_903868295.1 uncultured Roseiflexaceae bacterium | reverse complement strand
TGCGGGGTTTTGCCCATGCCGACGCCGGCAGGGGTGCCGGTGCAGACAATCTGGCCGGCCTCGATGGTGCTGCCCAGGGTCAGGTATTCGATGCTGGTTGGGATGTCGAAGATCAAATCGCCCGTGTCGGAGTGCTGTCGTTCTTCGCCGTTCAAGCGCAACTTGATGGCCAAGCCTGCCGGATTGGGGATTTCGTCGGCGGTGACAATACAGGGCCCAATCGGTCCGCTGTTGTCGAGGCTCTTGCCCTTGAAGAACTGCTGGTGGCGGTTCTGCAGGTCACGGGCCGAAATATCGTTGAGAATGGTGTAGCCAAAGACATAGCTGAGGGCGTCTTCTTTTTTGACGTTCTTGGCGGTCTTGCCGAAGACATAGGCCAGTTCGACCTCGTAATCCAGCTGGCTGGTCACGTTGGGGTCGAGTGGTACCTCGGCGCCGTCACCACAGACCGAGTTGAGTGCTTTGGAGAAGAAGACGGGGAACTCGGGCAGCTTTGGTTCGCGCCCGCGCGCCAGATCGGACTCGATGGCGTGTGCCACGTAGTTCATCCCGAGGCACATCACGTTCTGCTTGGGCCGTGGGATGGGGGCCAGCAACGTCACGTCGGCGCGTTTGACGACTGCTGCTGCTGCTGCGAACGCTGATTTGGCACGGGCCAGGGCATCGGCGCCGCCATCGATGAGTTCGAGCATCGACGAAGCAACGCTGTCGAGCAAGACAATCTCGGTGTCGTTGTTGCGCAGGGCACCAATGTGCACACTGCCGCTTTTGGTCTTCATGGTCACGAGTCGCACAATAATCTCCTTCGTCTATTGCGGGGGGCTCGAACGAGACCCACGTATCACACACATCTCACCGGGCTAGGACGCAACCATCCTACCATATCTGCACCGGCGCCATGCGCCACTGTATGACAGCTTTCACGACCGCGGTGTAGGTCCTCAGCCGGTCGGCACGGAGCGCACGGCGATGCCCAATCAGCCACTTGAGCGCCTCGCTCAGCCACTCCACGCCGTACATCGCCAGGTAGGCGACCTGGATGAGCATGCGCGTACCTCTCCCCAACGCCAACTGCGCGTCACGGAGCCTGCTCCCGACAAACCAGACCAGGCGCTGGGTGGGGATTTGGCTGCTGCTCTGCCCCTCGTAATGCTCGATGACCGCGCCGGGCAGATAGACCATACGGCCCGATTGCCCGTCGGTCAGACGGCGCTGCCATTCGAGTTCTTCGGAGTAGAGGGCGAACCCGGCGTCGAACAATCCGACTGCACGCACCCGCGCACTGCGCACCACCAGCGCCGCACCGACCAACCAATCCGCGGCGGTGATGGCATCCTGCGGCGCGTCGGTCATGTGATAGTGCGCGATCCAGCGATTGCGCGGCCACCACTGTGCCAGCGGTGTGCTTTCAGCCAGGTATGTGCCCAAGGTGGGGAACCGACGCCGCGAAGACTGCCAGCTGCCATCGCCGTAGCGCAACAAAGGACCAACGCCGACCACCTCGGGGTGTCCCGCCAAATACGTGACCATGCGTTGGATTGCCCCGCGCTGGACCCGTGTGTCGGGGTTGAGGCTACAGATATACGGCGCCGTCCGATCTGCCAACACCACCCGCAACCCGATGTTGTTGCCACCGGCAAAACCATGGTTGGTGCGTTCGGCGATACAGACCACCTCGGGGAACTCGGCAGCGACCATCGTCGCACTGCCATCGTGTGACCCGTTGTCGACCACTACTACCCGGCGCACGACGTCTTCGGCGAGCAACTGGCGCAAACAATCACGCAGCAGGTCGCGGGTGTTCCACGACACAATGACCACATCGACAGCGAGCGCCGCATCGCGCACCGGTTGTGTTGTCATCGGGACCCTCCATCCAGACGCGCCAAATAGACAAATGTCTGTGCGGCATACCAGGCCATCACCAGCGCCAAAACCAACCCGACCCAGCCATCGCGCCAACCGCCGTTGGTCAGATAGCGCAGGCGGAACTCACGGAGCGGCGCACCGACATAGTTGCGCAGGCGCGTGCGCCGTCCCTGGGCAGCGAACGTCTGCGCCTCGCGCCGTGCATAATCGGCCTGTTTGCGCCACAACTCGGCGAATGTCTCGATATTCAGATGGCGAATGTGCCCATCCAGCACCACACAATCGCCTTGCACAGTAGCTACTTCGTGCACGGCCCGCGCCAGATCATACTGCGCCGCGCCGCGCCGCAATAGGCGCAACTGCCGATCGGGGTACCATCCACCGCCCACCAGTGCCCGCCCAAAAAACACATTGTGGCGCGGTACCCAGGCGCCGGACAGCTCCGCCGGCGCGGTTTTGACCAGCGCTATCAACTCCTGCTGCAACGCAGGTTCGACCCGCTCGTCGGCATCCAAAAAAAAGACCCACGGCTGTTGGCAGAGTTCCAACGCGAGATTGCGTTGTGCGGGGAACCCGCGCCACGCCGCCACTTCGACCCGTGCGCCGTGTGCGACCGCAATGGCCGCCGTGTCGTCGCTCGTCGCTGCATCAACCAACACCAGTACCTCGGCCACCCAGCCGGTCACACTCTGCAGGGCGGCGGCCAGATGGCGTGCTTCGTTTTTGGCGATAATCGCCACACTCAGCGGCACAGTCATAGCATGCTCAATGTGCGATAGACGGCCTGCAATTCGGCCTCGTGGGCGGCGCTCAACACCCCGCGCCGGCGTGCGTTCGTAGCCACAAAGCGCATGCGCCACAACCCCATGCGCAAGAAGAACCGGTGCCACCAGAGCTCGCGCGCCGTCGCCCAGCGCTGCCAGTAGCGCATCCGACTGCGCCAGAGTGCCAAGGTCATGGCAGCGCGGAACTGGCGCGATGATGCACCGCCCACGTGCGTTATCACTGCCGCCGGTTGTTGCCAGATGGCCCAGCCGGCGCGGCGCACGCGCATGCACCAATCGACTTCTTCGACATACATGAAGTAGTCTTCGTCCAGCATGCCCACCGTCTGCAACAGCGTCACACGGGTCAGCATCGCCGCACCCAATGGGTGGTCCACCGCAAACGGCGCCGCACCAGCGGCCTCTTGGGGATAGCGGCCATGCCACCACGTATCGTAGAACCGCCCAGGCAATACCTCGCCCGGGGGGAACAGGTCAAACAGCGTCATCAGCGGCGTGGGGAAGCGAAAAACCCCGCGCTGCAACGACCCATCCGGATTGACCAGCCGCGGCGACACGACACCGACACGCGGGTGTGCAACGGCAAATGCCAGGAGCTCCTCGAGCGCGCCGGCGTGCACGACGGTGTCGGGATTGAGCATCAAGACGTACTGCAACGCAGGCGCATCGGCCAGCAATCGGCGCATCGCCAGGTTGGTCCCGCGGGCGAAACCCAGGTTCTCGCCCGGTACAAGGACCGTCACCAGCGGGAACTCGCGCGCCATCATGGCCACGCTTTCGTCTGTCGAGCCGTTGTCGACCACCACGACACCGACATCGACCGTGCAGTCTGCCAATGATTGCAAACACGCGCGCAGCAGGTCGACCGTGTTGTACGACACGATGGCCACACCGATATGTTGGGCTGCTAGCGATTGGATTGCGGTCAACGGCACGATACCCTCCCACACCAAAACACCGCCACGGTATGCCGCGTCGGTCTGGTCACACGCTGGTGTTCTCGCGTACGGTCCATATCAATCTCGGTCGCCATCGACGGCAATCCACTGGATGGGGATATCGCCGCCGTGTGATGGCGTGTGCCCGCGCACGATTGGCCCCTGATTGGTCAGCCACGCGATGAGGTCATTGAGCGGGAACCAGCCCGTCGCATAGCGTCCCTGATCGGTGGGATTGACCCAGAAGCGCACCTCGCCGTCCATCCACTGCCAGCGTTCGAGCGAGTGCCAGGTCACGCCACGCTCGCTCAGGGCGAGTTTGGTCTCTTCGAACAGTCGGAGTGAGTCTTCGAGGCGGAGTTGCGGGGAGTGCTTGAGCTCCAAAATCCGCTGCGCGACCGCATCGCGCAGGTCACAGAGCGCATCGTAGTCGAGATTCGTGATGTCAATGCCGGTCATGTCGACCTCCTTCGCACCACCAAAAGAGAAACCCCCTGCAGAACCGGCAACGATTCCGAAGGGGTCAATGGAGGCGACGACCGGATTTGAACCGGTGAATGGAAGTTTTGCAGACTTCTGCCTTACCACTTGGCGACGTCGCCATCGCTTGGATATCGTAGCACATGGAACTGGTCATGTCAAAGCAGAACATGCTACAATACCCGCTAACCAACAAACCGTTCGGTGTGGATACAATTATGTCCAACGACTGCCAACGCATCCGCGCACTGGTGCGCTCCCAAAAACTCACCCCAGGCAGTCCCCAACAACTCCTCGTTGATGCACACCTCGCCGAATGTGTCGATTGCACCCATGCACTCTATGGTACGCATCAGACCCTCTTGGGGGGATTGCTGTCGCCCCGCATCCGTGCCTCGACACGCGAGATGCTGGCCATGCTTCTCAAACGCTCCGACGCACCGACTGCGCCCTCCATCGTCACACCTCCTGCACCACCCGTCCCCCCAGAACCAGAGCCTGCCGCCCCTGTGCGTGCCAAACCAGTCGCGCCGCCACCCGCTGTTACCTTTGGTGTCTTTACCTGGGCGCT
>CAIPUQ010000171.1 GCA_903868295.1 uncultured Roseiflexaceae bacterium | reverse complement strand
TATGAATGAGGAATTATGAATGAGGAATTATGAATGAGGAATTATGAATGAGGAATTATGAATTTTGTGCGTTGTAGTTACACACTGACTTCTGATTTCTCTTACATACGAGGAGCGACATGGAAATTTTCAATGCTGATTCTCTCGCACGGATACGCACCGCCATCAGCACCCGCGCCCGCCCACTGGATCAAGCGTTGTTGGCGTGGAGTGATGATGCATCGCAGATTGATGCCGTGACCGCGGCCTTGGCCACCTACCAGAACACCGATGGCGGGTATGCGCACGGCATCGAGCCCGACATGTGGACACCCGCATCTGGCCCGCTGTCGACCACCATTGGGCTGCAGTATGCCATGCGCCTCGGGTTGACGGTTGAGCACCCAGCGGTGCAGCATGCGTTGGCCTCCTTGGCAGGTCAGGTCGATATCAGCCGACTGGGCTGGATTGCCACGGCTGCCGCCGTCGACGATGCCCCGCATGCACCGTGGTGGCACCGCGGGCCATCAGGCGTGAGTGCGATTGATGCCTTGACCGAAAACCCGACGGTCGAGATTTTGGGCTACTTCCAGCACTACCAGACCAGCATGAACCCGTTTTTGCTCGATGCCATCGCCGAACAAGCCGCGACGCGTTTGGCCGCCCAACCCGATCAGATGGAAGAACACGTCCTGGCCTGCTATGTGCGCTGGTACCGCGTAGCCCCGGCTGAGTGGCAGGAGCGCTTGCTCCCCGATCTGCGCCGCACCATTGCCGGTACCATCAACACCGACCCCACGGTATGGCGCACACAGTATGTGCCCACGCCGTTGCTGGTGGTCGAGTCGCCGGACGATGCGTGGTTTGATCTGCTCGCCGGTGCGGTCAGCGCGCAGTGTGACCAGCTCGTCGAGACGCTGGTACAGGATGGGTGCATCCAACCGACCTGGCAGTGGGGTCAATACCCCGAACAGTGGCAGATTGCCCGGGCCCACTGGACCGGTAAACTGACGGTCGAAGCACTGCTGACGCTGCGTCGATTTGGGCGGATGTAACGTTCATGTACGAGAAACCCCCTGTCCGGTACGCCGCACAGGGGGTTTGTGTTTTTTGGGCGTGCGGATTAGCCGACAGGGGTCAAGTGCTGACGCACAATGGCGGCGAGTTCACGTTTGAGTGACGGCGCCTCGGGGTGTAGGTTCATCCGCGTTTTGGTCATTGCAAAGGCCATGTCGTATTGCGGATCGGCGAAGCCAGTACTGCCGCCGTAGCCACAATGCCCGAACGCAGTGGGCAAGGCGCCGTAGTGAGCAGTGGCTTTGCCAAGGGCAAAACCCAGGCTGTGACCCGTTTCGTGCTGGGACTCGGCATCGACCAGCCAGCATTGGACGCGGGTGGCGTTGGCGACCTGGCGCTGGGACAACAGGCGCACGCCGTCGACGCCGTCACCGATGAGTGCTGCATAAACGGTGGCGATGGCCCGCGCACTGGCGAGCATGTTGGCGGCGGGCATGCAGGTAGCCCAGATGGCCGGATCGTTGGCCATGATGGACGGATCGGGGAGCGGGTTGTCGGGGGTTGCCTGCAACAGGGCGGGGTCGACATCGATACTCGTGCGGGCGACGTCGGCATGACGGGCGACGGGCAAGCCGATGAACAAATCGTTCAGGCCGAGCGGCGCACAGATTTCGGTCTGGATGAACGCGCCGAACGGCATACCGGTGACTGCCTCGACCACTTTGGCCAACGGCCAGCCGTAGGTGAGGGGGTGGTAGATGTGCGACTGGCCGGGTTGGTGCAGTGGGGTCATCGCGGTTATCGCGGTACAGACGGTCTCGTAGTCGCGCAGTTCTTCGTAGCTATTGAGCACCGGGTTGGGATAAATGCCGGCGGTGTGGCTCATGATGTGGCGGATGGAGATGGCTTCTTTGCCGTTGCGTGCAAACGCCGGCCAATAATCGGCGATAGCGTCGTCGTACTGGATGAGGCCTCGTTCGGCCAGGATGTGTACGGCCGTTGCGGTAATCCCTTTGCTGGTGGACCAGACAAACGACAAATCGTCCGGACGGAGCGGCGTACCGGCGTCGTCACGCGTGCCAACGGTCAGGTCGACGACGCGCTGGCCGTGCTGGATGACGCAGAGCTGGATGCCCTCTTCGAATCCCGTGGCGATGGCGCGCTCGATTGCGACGCGGAGCGCAGCGGTCAGGGTTGGATTGATCGTCATGTGGTCCCCCATACAATGCATTGCGGACAATGGTCGCGCCGCTGGCGGCTGCCAGCGGCGCAAACGAACTCAGCGTGAATACGTGATATTCAACGCAGAAGATGCTACCGTGCGATCAGCGATGGCGGCCAGCAGGACGTCCCGGGTGACGGTGGTCCCTGCGGGAATGTTCGCTGCCGCTGAGAGTGCATAGAGCGTGATGGTGTAGTTCTTGAGCCCCGGTCCCTGCGAACACGGCGGCGCATAGGCCATATTGGGGTTGACGCTGTTGGCGCCATACGTGCCGATGCTCGTATTGTTGGCCGGGATGGCACTGACCGATGCCGGGATGTTGTAGACGGTCCAGTAGTAGTGTGTCGCATCCGGCGCGATGTGGTGCATCGACAGCGCGTAGCTGTGGGTGCCGGCTGGTGCATTGCTCCAGGCCAACGGCGGCGATTGGGATGCGCCATCACAGGTGTAGGTGGCCGGCAGCGCGCCGCCATTGGCGACGGCCGAACTGCTCAACGTAAAGGATCCTGTGGCTGCCGGAGTGGCAGTCTTGGCAGTGGTCGCTGTCGGTGCTGCGGGTGTGGCGGTCTTGGCTGCTGGGGTGGCGGTGCTGGCACCGGGTGTCGCAGTTTTGGCACTGCTGGTGGGCAGCGGGGTTGCCGGCACTTGATCGGCTTGGACGGGGTACGATTCGGCGCGGGTACCGTCTTGGTCGGTTATCCGGAAGGCCACCGTGCTGGGGTCTTGGGTGTAGGCAACGGTGTAGGTTGCCCCTGCGAGGGTGTAGGTCAGGCTGTATTGGGTGGCACTGGCGCGCTCGAAACCAGTGATGACGGCACCGGCCAGGGGATCCTGCGGTGGGCGGACGGGTTTGAGGGCCGGCTGCGGCTCGATCTGGTCGTCGGT
>CAIPUQ010000170.1 GCA_903868295.1 uncultured Roseiflexaceae bacterium | reverse complement strand
CTATCACCCTGGGACCGCAACCACGCCGAGTACGGCCGACCGGCGTACATCACCTATTACCGCAATCAACTACGCGAGTTGCTGACAAACTACGGGCCGCTGTTCGAAATCTGGTTCGACGGCGCCAACGGCGGTGATGGGTATTATGGCGGGGCGAACGAAGTGCGCAAGATCGACGCAACCACGTACTACGACTGGGAGTCGACGTATGCGCTGGTGCGCGAGCTCCAACCCGACGCATGCATCTTCAGCGATGCGGGACCGGACGTGCGTTGGGTGGGCAACGAACACGGCGTCGCCGGCGACCCCTGCTGGGCCACCATCGACAGTGCAGGCCTGTACCCAGGCTTCGCAGACCCCGCCATCCTGAACAGTGGTCAACGTGCAGGCACGAGCTGGCTCCCGGCCGAGTGCGACGTGTCGATCCGCCCGGGCTGGTTTTATCACGCCCATGAGGACGACAAGGTCCGTACGCCGGCCAATCTGATGGATCTGTATTTGGCCTCGGTGGGTCGCGGCGCCAATCTGCTGGTGAATCTGCCGGTTGCACCGACGGGACAGGTGCACCCGTCGGACCGTGCGGCGCTGTTGGGCTTTGCGGCGCTCCGCAGCGCTGCATTGGGACAACCACTGTGTCGCGCCGCCCGCATAACGACCTCGTCGGTGCATGCAAGCCTGGCTACCACTGCTAGTCAGCTGCTGTGTGATGGCAAGTCCGATACGTTCTGGGCGGCTGCAGACGACGACAAAACGCCGACAGCGACGGTGCGCTTCGATCGCCCGCTGCCGATCGGGATTATCGCGGTGGGCGAGTACCTGCCGCTTGGGCAGCGCATCGAAGGCTGGGAGCTTGCCATCGAACGAGCGGGCAACTGGGAGGTCATCGCAGTGGGGCAATCCATCGGCAACCGACGCCTCGTCGATGCGGGCGGAACGTCGGCCAGTGCAGTCCGTCTGCGTATCACACAATCTGCAGCGACTCCGGTGTTGAACTTTATAGAGGTCTATGTAGCGGGGAATGCCTAGCGGGTTCTCTTCAACAGGCGCATTGCAATGCGCCCCGCTCAATGCAGGCGTCACGGATTGATAGGCTCACCTGACGCAGCGCTGCTGCGGGCAAGTACCTTTCGAGCAGGGGCTGTTCCACGGGCGCATTGCTATGCGCTCCGCGCAATCCCCAACCTTCGGGCGCATTGCTATATGCCCCGCTCATTGCAACCGTCCCGGATTGATAGGCTGATATGTCGCAGCGCTGCTGCGGACAACATTGATGGCCAATCCCGCCATCACGGTCGAGGTGGTGGCCGCCGGGTCGGCCTCGGCACATCCGTAGCCCGCGGTGGCGGCACATCCGTAGCCCGTGGTGGGGGTACATCCGTTGCCCGCGGTGGCGGCACATCCGTTGCCCGCGGTGGTGGACCACCTGGGGTTCCTTCGGGGCGTGGCACGTCTGTCACCCGCGGTGGTGGACCGCCAGGTGTGCCTTCGGGGCGCGGCGGTTGGTCTGGGGTACCATCCAGCGGTGGCGGTGGCGCGCCAGGAGTTCCTTCAGGCGGTTGGATTGGACCGGGGGTGCCATCCAGCGGTGGTGGGCCGTCTGGGGTCCCTTCTGGCCGCGGTGGTCGACCGGGGGTGCCATCGAGCGGTTGCGGGCCGTCTGGGGTCCCTTCGGGCCGCGGTGGTCGGCCTGGGGTGCCATCCAGCGGTGGTGGGCCGTCTGGGGTTCCTTCGGACCGTGGTGGTCGGCCTGGGGTGCCATCCAGCGGTGGTGGTGGAGCGTTTTGACCACGATCATCCTCGGCGGGGTTCTCGGGGGCGCGTTCTTGCGGGCACGGTCTGCCCTCCGCAGCGGCATCGCACGGGGCTTGCGTCTGCGTAGGCACCGCAGTCGACACTTGCTTGACCCGTGCCGGGACTTGTGTGGTTTCTACCCCTTGCTGCAGATTCGGCGCAGACTTTGGAGGGGTATCTGCGTTATTGGGGGCCCCATCGCTCTTGTCGGGTGGGGGATCTTGTTGGACGGGAACAGTAGATTCGATAGACTGCATCACCGCCGGCGGCACCTCAGAGAGTGCAT
>CAIPUQ010000169.1 GCA_903868295.1 uncultured Roseiflexaceae bacterium | reverse complement strand
TCGATGTGGTACCTGCCGGGCTGCGTCGGGGTAAGGCGCAGTTCATCGAGTTGCATCGCCATCGCATCGGCCGGCACATGGCGCTGATGCTCGACCTGCGCCAAGGTCGTCCCATCGGGATCACGCACGGTCATCGTCACCGTGACGGCAATCGCCGTGCGCAAATCGTTCATCACATACAGCGGCACATCGACCGACTGCCCGCGTGCCGCAGCGGTGGCAGGCATGATGGTGCATGCATACGTCGGTCGAAAGGCGCGTTGCAACGCATAGTACGACGCCTTGGGCACGCGCCAGTAGTCGACAATCGACCACGACACCGCCGGGTTCGCATCGGTGAACATGAACGGTACGATGCCGCCGGTCGGGCGATATTTGCGCAGGCGCAACCGGTCGACATAGAAGCGGTTGATCTCGCTTTGATAGTCCTGCGTCATGCCGATGAGCGCGTGCAGATCGGGGGCACGCCGCCAGTCCATCCAGGTCGCCAGCATATCGGGTTGGAAGCTGTGCCGCTCGACCAAACGTGCAACATCCAGCCGGCGCACATCGGCATCCATAAAGCGCACGGCACTCTCGTAATTGGGGAAGCTCTGCGCGCCGAATTCGGTCACAAAGCGTGTGTTTTTGGGGAAGCGCGCAATGATCTGCTCCCACGCAGACAGCCTGCCATAGATGCCGTACCAGCCATAGTAGAAGTGCGTGTCGGTGCCACGTGCCAACAGCGGTACAGCGTATTCGCCCGACGAACGGACGCTCTGGCGTTGTTCGTCTTGACTGGCAACCACGTGTTGCAGGGCCACGTCGAGCACGTTGCGGTTCCAGTTCCAACCGAACACCGAGACATAGGTCCGGATTTTGCTCAGGAGCCGCTCGTCACTGGTGTCGGCGACGTATATCGCCTCGTTGTGCATGCACCAAACCACGATCGATGGGTGATTATGGAGCAAGCGCACCATCGCACGTACCTGCTTGAGGGCCGGGCCGAGCACACTGCGCGCATACAACCACTGCAACGGGAAGTCTTGCCACAACAACACCCCCTGTGCGTCGGCCTCGGCGTAGAGCGCCGGGTGCGCCACATGGGCGTGCACACGCAACACGTTCATGTGGCATTCGCGCGCCAATTGGACGTCGGTGGCACAACGGGCCTGGGTCACCGTGGCGAGGCGGGTGTCGGTGGGCGGGTAGTTATTGCCCTTCATGAGAAAGCGCTTGCCATTGAGATACGGGATCCAATTGCGGAACTCGAACATGCGAATCCCGTAATCAAAGGTCACGCTGTCGCTCGCCACGCCGCCGATTGCAATCGTCGCCGTGATTTCGTACAACGCCGGATGCCCGAGGTCATGGCTCCACCACAGCTCGGGGTCGGGGATGCGGATCATCCCGCTGGCTTCGTGCTGGCCGGCAGCAACACTGATACGACTCTCGAGCTGATGGATTTTGCCGCCGAAGTTTTTGGGGGCAATCCGCCACGTCACGACCGCATCGGTTGCCGCCAGTGCATCGGTGGCAATGCGGTAGCGCACATCGGCGTGGTCGGCCCCGACGCGGGTCGTGGCAAGCAGCACCTGCGCGAGATGAACCGGGCCTGTTTCGATGAGTTCGACGGGCAACCAGACACCACCCGGGTTGGTCGTTTTGTCCAGACTATCCCAATGCGAAAAGACGCCGGTGATGAGCCGTTTGCCGATTTTGTCGTGTTCTTCGGGGCAGCGGACCTCGAGAACAAGCTCGTTTTGGGCAGTGAGAAAACGACTGACATCGATGGTATGCGGGGTGAAGTAGCCCTCGTGTAGCCCCAAATCGGCACCGTTCAGCCATGGCCTGCAGAAGTAGAATACGCCGTTGAGACGCAAAAACGACCGCGTTGTATGGTGTTCGGCTCCGGCGAATGTCGTGCGATAGACCATTGGGCCGACGTAGCGCGCGAGATCAGGGTGTGATTGCCACTGCGATGGGATGCTGGTGGCAAACCACCCAGGCGCATCGACGCGCGGGTACTCGCCCTGGGCGAAGCGGTGAACGGGACGCATGTGCCATGCATCGGATAGTACGCGGGTCTGCCGTGTCATGGTTACCTCCGTTGCATCGAG
>CAIPUQ010000168.1 GCA_903868295.1 uncultured Roseiflexaceae bacterium | reverse complement strand
CCCTGCAGCGAGTGAGTTCACGCATTGAACAGGCAACTCCCGAAGCGCTCGAAGGACTCGACGACGATGTGGCATTGTTGCCGGACTTCGTGAGTTTGGTGCGGGATGCACTGACACACTTTTGGGGTGGGCCAAAGTTGTCCGATAGCCCGTTGCTCTCACTCAAAGCGGTTAAGCGCTACAGCGAGGAACAGAGTTTGCCGCCGCCGAAAGCATTGCAAGCTGTCCTGCGACAGGCTATCGAGACGCTCAAACCTGATGTCGATAGCCCGTTGACCGCAAACGAGTCGCTGTTCTTTTCCATCCTCGATCTGCGGTATATCCAAGGTCGCAAAATTCGTGATATTGCACATCGCCTTGCGATGAGCGAGTCAGATTTGTATCGCAAGCAGCGGATTGCAGTCGAAGAAGTCGCGCGCTCGCTCACGATGATCGAAGAGTCTGTACCAGAAAAATTTCCAAATCCGAGTATACGGCAGTAGTATGCGGTGAATTGCGTTGCTCAATCGGTGGTAGAATATACACCGGTCAGAGCTTTCAAGTCGGAAGGTACAATTGTGAGCGATCAAACGTATGATGTCGTGATTGTCGGTGCAGGCCCAGGTGGGTATGTCGCTGCAATTCGTGCGGCACAGCTCGGTCTCAAAACAGCTATTGTTGAGCGTCAGTATATGGGTGGTGTGTGTCTGAATGTCGGTTGTATCCCGACCAAGGCGCTCTTGCATACCGCAGACCTCTTCGAAGAGATTCATGGCAGTGCGAAGTTTGGCATCAAGGTAGGTGAACCAACCATCGACTGGGATGCCACCATCAAGAACAAAGATGGTGTGGTAAAGCAGATGACTGCTGGTGTGTCTTTTTTGATGAAAAAGAACAAAATCGATGTAGTCAACGGAGCAGGCATGCTCGGCGACCGCGGCAGTGTGGTGGTAACCGCTGCCGATGGCGCGAAGCGGGTCATCACCGCCAAGAACACCATTTTGGCAACGGGTGCACGCCCCCGCGAGATTCCTGCAATCGGTGCAGTGTTTGATGGTGAGTACATCTTGTCGTCGTGGCAGGCACTCAGTATGAAGCAGATTCCTGCGTCTCTGCTGGTTGTTGGCGCGGGTGCAATTGGTGTCGAATTCGCATCGATGTTCCGTACGTTTGGAAGCAAAGTGACCCTCATCGAAGCACTGCCACGAATTGTCCCCAACGAAGACGAAGAAATCAGTGCAGAATTGACCAAAGCGCTCGAAAAGCGTGGCATTGTCATTCACACCGGTGCGAAGCTCAACACCATCAGCAAGACTGGCTCTGGTGTGAAAGCAGTGATAACGGATTCGAATGGCAAAGAAATCATTGTGGAAGCCGAGCGTGCGGTTGTCGGTGTAGGGATTGTTGCCAACACTGGCAGTCTCGGGATCGAACAACGCGGGGTTGCACTCGACCAACGCGGCTTCATTACGGTTGATGCCCACATGCGGACGAACGTCGAAGGTGTCTATGCCATTGGTGACTGCGCAGCAACCACCCCATGGTTGGCACACAAATCATCGGCAGAAGGTATTCTGGCAGCCGATGTCATTGCAAAGAATAATCCAAAACCCATTGACTACAGTATCATTGCCGCATGCACGTACGCGACACCTGAAATTGCGAGTGTCGGGATGACCGAGGCCAAGGCTCGCGAGAAGGGCTATGATGTCAAAATCGGTAAGTTCTCGTTTGCGGGCAACGGCAAAGCCACCATTCTCGGCCAACGCACTGGCTTCATCAAAATCGTTGCCGAGAAGAAGTACGATGCTGTGCTTGGCATGCATTTGATTGGACCACGGGTGACCGAACTTATCGCCGAGGGTGGTGTTGCGTTGTCACACGAAGCGACCACAGAGTCGTTGATGCGTACGATTCATGCACACCCTACGTTGTACGAAGCGCTCGGCGAAGCCGCGCATGCTGCAGCCGAAGGTCATGCGATTCACATGTAATCGCGAGGAGTCTCTATGCCTGTTGTCGTACGACTCACGAGTGCCGAACATGGTGGGAATGGGATGTCGTCGTGTGGGACTGGCGACCACAGTAGCTGCGGCCCCAATTGTGACTGCGGATGTCCGTACACGGGTATGCACGAACGTGGCAAAGTAGAGGATGTCCGGGGCATCGAAGCACGGTACCCTGATCAGTGGCTTGCGATGGTGATCCCACCTGGTGAGGACGAATACCACCCAGAACAGGCCATGCTCATCGCGTATGGCGATGACGAGACTGATGTGTTTGAGGCAGCACAGCAAGTAACCTTTAATCAGGTCTTGCATGTCTACTACAATGCATCACTCGACACATACCTTGCATGGGCAGATGCATAACACGACGAAAACAAAACCCCCGCTCGCATTGCGAGCGGGGGTTTTGTGTGATGCTAGTTTTTGGGTTTGCCGCGCGGAACACGGGCCACTGGCGTTCCTTTTTTGGTCAAATCGCGGTCCGTGGCATAAAACAACTCAGGTGGAATGACAAAGTGGAAAAAGGATTGGTTGGCCATTGCGTACCAATGTTCCCACTCCTCGACTGATTCTCCCTGATAGGTAACCACCATAAGCCAATCGGCGACATACATGGCCCATACTTTGCGTTTGCGAATGATGTCGTTGTCGCGGAACGTATAAAACCGCTCGAGTTTCACAAGATTGCCCAAAACCAAATTCTCAGACTCTGAAATCACGGCATCAGGAAGCTGCGCCAATCCCTTGTCGAAAGCTTCAGACAGATCATCCGCATCTTCTGCAGTTGCTTGAAAGTCGAGCTTCTCGACCCACACAGCGACATACGTAGCAAGATTTGTCGGTGATGGTGATGCAAGTACACCGTCTCGGCCGTGATCAAGGTCGAATCTGGCCCAATCGCTTGGGAAACGTATCGTGTAGCGCCCGAGTCGGTCCGCATATGTTTGGATACCGGTGAATTTTGGTGTTGGTCGTGTTGTCATCGTACGTACTTTCGTTTCAACAATGCAATTTCTGCAATCATACCACAGCAATCGACCTGTTTGACGCAGTTATACCGCTTCACCCAGCTTCACCGCTTCGCCGATGCGCATGCGCTGCACAATCAGCAGTTCGAGCAGGATAATCAGGACCATCAGCGCCATCGCAGTGACACAGATGTACCCGATGTCCCGTGCGGCAAATTGCACCACAAATGGAGGGGTGTCCGGGAACGTACCCTGCCGTACTTTCAAGAACGGTAGGAACAAGCGACTAGTCACAACGCCGACAACTAATCCCGTGAGTGTGGCAAACCCGATGGTGATGACTTGTTCGAGACTCAACGTACTGCGCAGTGCACGTTGGGTGATGCCAATGGCACGCAATACACCGAATTCGACGCTGCGTTTGCGGAGTGTGAGGAGAACGTACGCTAACATGCCTACCATTGACATAACGCCTGTTGCAAAAAATCCGACCGAGAGTAATCCAAACAAACCTTGCCGTTGTGGTTGGAGAATTTCTGCAGTGATGAACGCATCGGGAGTATACGGTAATACCCGCAAACCATTGCGATACGCTTCGGCTTGGACGGCAACGGAGTTTGCTGTTGTATTGCTTGCCAGCCAAATTTCGTATGCGTAGTTCCCGCCAAGTTCTTCGACGATGTAGGAGTAGTGTGCGAGTACAAACGGCTTGCCCTCGTTGTACAGGGTAGGCATGTACGACACAACCCCACGCACGGTCAGCGAAATGGGTCGTCGAGTTCCGAGACTATCCGAGACAACCGTTATCCGATCGCCGATACGGACATTTGCTGTTTGTGCAAATGCTGCACTGATTAGTGCATCGTCGACATTGGTACTCATATCATTGATTATGGTGCCGAGCGGGCGATTGTCGTAATCCGCACGCCACGCCTTCCCGACGACTTGTGTGAAGGTCGCGGGATCAATTGCATACAGGATTGCGTTGTTTGGTTCGCCGTTTACCACGATGTCTGCCGTGCTGACCGCGACGTTCGTGGCTGCTTCGATCCCGTCTATCTCGGCAAAATCCGAGACAGGCACATAGACATAATCAAGCGAAATGTTGGTCGTTTGTTCACCTGAAGTCGAAGAGAGTTGTGTGCCGTTTTGCAGCAAGTCTGGATCAGGCAGATTTGGTGGTTCGCCTGCGATATCTGCCGACGTGTCGCTGATGGAACGGGGCATCAGTCGGTAATCGGCGCCGCTCCGATAATAGGCGCGGTCTGTGCTGTATTGATCTAAGGTACGGGCCATCGACGCGGTAAATGTCGCTAAGCTGATGGTGAGAATAAGGAGCAGCGTTGGCCCGCGCAAACTGGTTGGATTACGTGCGAGCTGCCGCAATGCAGAGATCATGGCGATCCCTGGATATCGTTCAACCAGCCATGCAGTTGCCCGTACGAGGTAGGGGAAGGACCGGATCATCAGCAAAGTCCCAGCTGCAATGCTCAATGCGGGAGCTAACAGAAGGAGTGGATTGCGAAAAGGGTCACTGAGCGACCCCGTTGCATCAAGACCTGGAACCGACAAAGATTTGCCGACAGCCAGCTGCTGGTAGCCGTACCAGGCCGGGATGAGCAACAATACATCCACAAAAAAGCGTTCGACCCATGGTTTGTTGCGTTGTCGCGCCTGTCCTTGCCGCAGGGTGACAATGGTGTTTCGCGTGAGTCCAATGGCGGGAATGAGGATTGCAGGGATGGCGAATGCTGCAATGATTGCACCATGGAATGCACTAGCGGGCAACAGCGTAGGGGGAGGTACGTTGAGCGTGCCAAATCGAAGGAACGATTGCGTGACGCCGATGATACGTGCAAACACCAGCGCAAGGGGTAATCCGGCCGCTAACCCGGCAAGTGCAATGATGACCCCTTCGAGCAATGACATCCCGAGCAAGTCGATTCGGCTGACGCCGCGACTGCGCAAGACTGCGACTTCGAGCTCTTGACGCGCAACCAATAATCCCGCTAGTTGCCACACAAATGCGAGGAGTAGCCCAATCAGCGGTACGCCAAACAACAACAATGTCACGGTGAGGGTACGGACTTCGGCTTGTTGTTTGGCGAGTTGTTCGAGCGGTGATTTGAACAACTCTACTCCAGGCAGAATCTGCCCCAATTCGCTGGTGAGCGTCGTGATGCCCGCCGTAAGTGCTGCTGTTTTGCTGCTCTGAATACCGACGCCGTCGTAGGCAGCGTACCAACCTGCCTGTTCAACGAACGCTGCAGGCGGGCGGTTGACGACGGTCTTCCAACTCGCTTCGGGGACAATCAGCACGTCGCTGAACGACGCCGCCGGCGCATACCAATACAACTCATTGTCATTTTTGGGCTGCCAGACACCGACAATGACGATTTGCTGATCGAGTGCATATGGCCCGCCATATTTGGTCGCTTGGAGCACATCATCGAGCAGAATGATACTTTTGTTGATGGTGTTTTCTGCAAGCAAGACCTCGAGTGGACCGTTCCCATCCCATTCAGTGGGAAAGCGCCCCGCAACCAAGCGAGCGTGGTTGTTGAAATCACTCAGAAAGCCAATCCGTGCACGCACCAATGCCGGTGTGGTGGGTTTGCTGTCCGCAAAATGGACATCGAGTTTTTCGGTGGCTGCGTAGCGGACCCGTGGCGGCGTCGGCAGGTCGATGCCGTACCCTTCCACATTTGCGAGTGCGCGATCGGCCTGTCGCCATTGTTCGTAGGTAATGGGTTTTGTTTTGGCGCTGCCGAACTTGTATATTAACGAAAACGGTGGGAGGCGCGTCCCAGGTTGTTGTTTTTCGCTGATTGCATTGATGAGCAGTCGATACCCTGCGGCTTCGGCATAGACAGGAATGCTGACCGTCAATCCTATTGCAATGGCAAAGCCGAACCACACCACAAATAATAAAAATGGTTGAGCGAGCATCCGTCGGATGATTGTTTGGAGCAATGCACTGAGCAGCGACAGACGTGGTGTTTTCATAATCTACCCATATACAACGTTTCCACATTATATTGTGTTTCGGCATCACAGGCGTGATGATCACCCCGCATCGGTGATTATTTGCAACAGTGAGCGCTTGATTTGATCGGTACTTGCTTCGGGTTGCGCGATATGTTCGGCGATCGACCCATGAATGACGTACCTCAGTCGAGTTGTATTCCGACGCACCCATACTCACAAGCATAATGATTGGCGTAATGAATTGTGCAACAGATAATCGATTGTAAATATTTATTTTAATAATATGGTACTATAGCGCATATTTGATTTTTGTAATTATTGAGCATTACATAAATGAAGGACAAATCCGGATGAAAAAAAGTTTCATGCGTCTGTTGTTTGTTGTATTTTGTATCGGAATTTTTGTATCAATGAGCGTGAGTGTGCAGGACATCTATTCGAAAAATCTCACTACTCCACGAGTGAGCAATGCGTTGCAAGTCGCAGCCGGTGGGGACCACACCTGTGCTATCCAGACGAATGGTACTATCAAGTGCTGGGGTGCAAATTCGAGTGGACAACTGGGGATTGGCGATGTTTTGACCAGAGGTGATGAGGCTGGCCAAATGGGTGCCGCCCTACCAACGGTAGATCTCGGGACCAATCATACGGCGATTCAACTG
>CAIPUQ010000167.1 GCA_903868295.1 uncultured Roseiflexaceae bacterium | reverse complement strand
TGTGAATGGCCAAGTCATCTCAGATATGATGCGTCTGAACAGCCAAGACATTATTTTGGTTGGCGCGACCGAGATTGTATTCGTTGACCCTGAAGCCACGCAGAAGGGTGAACTGCCCAATTTCAGTGTACGCAAACCACCCGAAGGCGACATCATCATCGATGACGGTGCCAAAACGGTGCACATCAAGGGGGGGTTGCTCGATCCACCGTTGACAGTCAAAGAGTTCCAGTTGTTGCATTTGCTGTACCGACGCAATGGCAATGTGGTCAGCAAAGAAGACATCGCCAAAGATATTTGGGACTACGAAGTGTATGACTTCAATGCGATTGATGCATTGGTCTATCGTGTCCGACAGCGCATCGAAGTGGACCCTGCCCAACCCAAGTTTCTGGTGACGGTGCGTGGATTCGGCTATAAACTCATCATCAACAGCGACAGCTAGCTGCCATGCTGCTGCGCACGAAGGATACACAATGGCTACGAGACAGATAAGTGCAGCGCCGCGTCTTCGTGGCGCTCTTTCTGTGCCCGGTGACAAATCCATCTCGCACCGTGCCGTCATGTTCAATGCAATCGCCGAGGGCAAAGCCGAGATTACCCATTTTTTGCCTGGGGCAGATTGTTTGTCGACGATTGCGTGCTTCCGCGCAATGGGTGTGCAGATCGAACAGCACGCCGATCGCGTGGTTGTGCATGGTGTCGGTTTGCGTGGCTTGCGTGAGCCGAGCGATGTGCTCGATTGTGGCAACTCGGGCACGACGCTCCGACTGATGACCGGCTTGCTTGCGGGTATCGACGGGATGTACGCAGTGCTCACTGGGGATGCATCGCTGCGATCGCGACCACAACGGCGTATTGTTGATCCGTTGCGCGGGCTCGGTGCGACGCTCGATGGCCGCCACCAGGGCGCACTCGCCCCGATTAGTGTCCGTGGCGCACGGCTGCACGGCGGACATTATGCACTCTCCATTGCATCTGCCCAAGTCAAAAGTGCCGTGCTGTTGGCCGCCTTGTCGGGCGACGGAGTGATGACGGTCAGTGGGCGTATCGATGGTCGTGATCACACCGAACGGATGCTCGCTGGCATGGGCATTGACATCCAGACCCGTGGGAATGTCGTCACACTCACCCCGCCCGTTCACCCGGTTTTTCCCTATGCGCTGTCGCTCCGGGTACCCGGCGATCCATCTTCGGCCGCATTTTGGTGGGTCGCTGCGGCGATTCACCCCAATGCAGAACTCACCACCATGGGTGTCGGCATGAACCCGACCCGCATCGGTGCACTGGAGGTCTTGCGGGCCATGGGTGCACGCGTGACCGTCAGTAATCTGCGGACTGAAGGGAGTGAACCGGTTGCCGATGTCACTGTCGCTTCGTCGTCACTCACCGGCACGACCATCAAGGGGGCTATTATCCCCGCCTTGATCGACGAAATACCGATCCTTGCCGTAGCCGCGGCGATGGCCACCGGGCAAACCGTCATTGCGGATGCCGCAGAGCTCAAAGCCAAAGAGACAGACCGCATCCAGACCGTTGTGGAAGCATTGCAGGCCATGGGTGTGCGGGTCGAGGCAACTGCGGATGGGATGATCATTGAGGGACGTGGACATCTCGATGCGACGCAGGTTGATAGCCATGGTGACCATCGGCTCGCGATGGCGTGGGCGGTGGCTGCGCTTGTCGCTCGGGGCGAAATGCACATCGCGGGGAGTGAAGCGGTGGATGTGTCGTACCCGGACTTTTGGCGTGATATCGCGGCTATTGCCGAACAAGGATAAACTGATGAAAATTCTCGTTACCGGTGGAGCCGGCTACATCGGCAGTGTGGCGACCGTCGAGCTCATCGCTGCTGGGCATCAGGTCGTCGTCGCCGATAACCTGTATCAGGGCCACCGTGCAGCCGTGCATCCTGATGCAGCCTTTGTCAATGTCGATTTGCGTAACGAACCAGCGGTCAAACAACTGTTTGTCGATCATACGGGCATTGATGCAGTCATGCACTTTGCCTCGTACACACTGGTCGGCGAGAGCATGCAAAACCCCGCCAAGTACTTGCGTGACAATACCGTCGCCGGGGTCAATCTGATTGATGCCGCGGTCCACGCTGGTGTGGAACGGTTCATTGTTTCTTCGACGGCGAACTTGTTCGAAGAACCCGAGACGATGCCGATAGAACCCGAAAACAAAGTCGTCCCCGGGTCACCCTACGGCGAATCGAAGCACATCCTCGAGCGCACACTTCACTGGTACGAACGCATTTTTGGCATCAAGTATGCGTGTCTGCGCTACTTCAATGCGGCAGGGGGCACTCCGCACCGCGGCGAAGATCATACGCCGGAACTGCATCTCATCCCCGTTGTGCTCCAAGTCGCCCTTGGCCAACGCGATGAGATTACGTTGTTTGGCGGTGATTATCCGACGCGCGACGGCACCTGTGTGCGTGACTATGTGCACATTGTCGACTTGGCCACCGCGCATATTCTCGCGCTCGACGGAATTGCCCGATTGGGGAGCCGCAAATACAATTTGGGCAATGGTGATGGGTTCACCAATCTCGAGGTTGTGCAGGCTGCCCGCCGGATAACCGGCCATGCAATCCCCTGTACGATCGGCGAACGTCGGCCTGGCGACCCGGCAATCTTGATTGCCTCAGCAGCCAAAATCCGGTCCGAACTGGGCTGGGTACCCCGCTACCCCACCATTGATGACATCATCGGCAGTGCATGGGAATGGCATCGCACGCATCCGCATGGCTACCGGAGCTAGTGTTCCGTTGCTGAATAATCAATGAAAACCTCCCGCGGACAATCGTCCGCGGGAGGTTTTGTGTCGGTTCGCCGGTATGGTGCGTGCCGGGCCGTGAACGGGCAATCGGATTGCGTCAGCGGTGCGCACGCACATAGTCGACGAATTGTTTGTAATCACGGATGTAATCATCGGGTTCGTAGTAGTCCGAAGCAAAGACAAGCAGGACCGCGTCGGACGAATATCGGTATTGAATACCCCAGGTGAGTGGCGGTAGGTACAGTC
>CAIPUQ010000166.1 GCA_903868295.1 uncultured Roseiflexaceae bacterium | reverse complement strand
GATTTTTTTGCCGAACCCATAGCCCACCTGTTGCAACGCCAACGCCGGTCGCTTGAAGGTCGCCCGCGTGGCCAATACCGCCGCACCGGTGGGGGTCACCAGCTCGAAGCCGGCGTCGTCGGGTACAATCGGCGCCTGCGCTTGGGTCAGTAAATGCAACGTCGCCGGTGCGGGCACCGGGATGTCGCCGTGGGCCGCTTTGACCCAGCCGCTCCCCAACGGCAAGGGCGAGGCATAGACCTGGGTGATACCCAACAGATGCAGCCCCGCGGCGATGCCCACGATGTCGACGATGGCGTCGAGCGCGCCCACTTCGTGGAAGTGCACTTCATCCGCACGCACGCCGTGGATGTGTGCCTCGGCATCGGCCAGGTTTGCAAAGATACGCAGCGCCGTCGCTTTGACCGCCGCCGGCAAACCCGATTGCGTGATGATGGCGGTCACATCGTGCAAATGGCGATGGGTCGTCTGCTCGGGTGCTTGTACGTGCATCCGCGTGCCGGTCAACCAGCCGCGCGTCTCGCGCACGGCATCGATGGACCATCCGGGCACCTGCAGCGTCTGGAGCAGAGCGCGGAGCTCGGCCACATCCAACCCGGCATCACACAGTGCGCCGAGGATCATGTCGCCGCTTATCCCCGAAAAACAGTCGAAATAGATAATCCGCGCCATTGCACCCTCCACGTCCAATACCACTCCGCCCAATCACCTATGATAGTGTCAGATCGACCACAGCGAGTACGCCATGCAGCACGATAGTTCTCTGAGTGACCCGACTGCCGATTTGTTGACCAGTCTGGGCATAGACCCCAATCAGCAGTACATCCCCGTCCGCACCCTGTTGCGTCAGCTCGGCTATGCCCCAGCGAGTTACGAAAAGAATCTGCGCCGCATCCCGGTCCTCGCCGCTGGCCTCAAGGCGATGTGGCTTACCGACAGCAGTGGAGCACGGACACCCGCCTTGTGCCTGCGGGTCGACCTCGTGCCGCTGTGGTTGTGTACGCTGCCATCGGCCCGCCGGCCGGCACTGGCGCAGTGGCAACACGAGGCTGCATCCATCCTGTGGCAACAGAGTCGCCCCAACGGCGTCAGCCCTGCCGACGCACTGGTCCCTGCGGTGCACGCCCAGACCAACCTCGAGGTGGCCTACACCCAGATCAACGAAGCCGCCGCCCTCGCCCGCCAGCAACTCCTGGCCGAGCGAGAACTCGACCGACAGGTGCGTGACGCCACCGACCCAGGCACGGTCCATCTGCGTGACGCAGGCACCGAATCGCTGGTACGCGCCACCCGCCAAACGGCAATGGTGTCGGCGACGCTCAGCAAACGTAACGACTACCTGGGTATCTTCCTGGGGCTGGTGCGGGTCTTTCAGATTACCTCGCTCCGGGCAATCCCACCGGCGCGCCTCCAAGGGGCGCTCGAGTGGCTCGAACACTGGCGCAGCGATATCGCCGCAGACAATCCACCCGCCGACTAACTGTCGCGGGTGGTGGCATTACGCAAGGCGGCACGGGCTGCTGCTTCGGCGGCTGCCTGGTTTTCGGCGGCATCGACGATGATGTCTCGCACCGCTTCGGGCGTATCGACCATTTGGAGCAACGAAATCTCGGCATCGCTCAGCATCCGGTGCTGCAGTGGCTGGTCGCGCAACCACGCAATCAACCCGCTCCAATACTGGGTCCCGTACAAAATAATCGGGAAGTTCCGTACTTTGCCCGTCTGCACCAGTGTCACGGCTTCGAACAGCTCATCGAGCGTGCCGAATCCTCCGGGGAAGAAGACAAACGCCGTTGCGTATTTGACCAGCAATGTTTTGCGTACAAAGAAATAGCGGAACTCCAACGTCCGTGTCGTATATGGATTGATGTGTTGTTCGAACGGCAACTCGATGTTGAGTCCTACCGATTCGACGCCGGCCAATTTGCCGCCTTGATTGCCCGCCTCCATCACACCCGGTCCGCCACCGGTCAAAATGGCATAGCCGGCCTCACCCAGCAGGCGGGCGGTGTCGACCGTCGCAGCATAGATTTCGTGGTCTG
>CAIPUQ010000165.1 GCA_903868295.1 uncultured Roseiflexaceae bacterium | reverse complement strand
CATGTGAACGCGTATCTCACGGTAACGGCACCGGTGACCGAACCGGGCTGGTGGATATTTGTCCACATCGTCGATGCCCAAGGTGCCATCGTCGCCCAACGCATTTCGCTGCCGCGCGACGACCTGCCGATTGCTGCGTGGCAAACCGACGATCTGGTTGTCCTGCGTGCCGATGTGCCGCTTTCGGCCCCGCTCCCGCCTGGCGCATACACCCTGTCGTTCGGCTTCTATCGGCCGTCCGACGGCGCGCGGATGGTCATCGACGGCGGGATCGACGGAGCCTGGCAGGTGGGCATCGCCGTGGGGCAATAACGCACGCAGACGGCACACCAGCGTAGGACACGTCGCTCCGACCACACTGTTGTCACGCGCATCGCCGCGCACTGCATACAAAGGAGTCATGCCATGGGTTCGATTCAGATTGGTTGTGGGCAAATCACCTGGGTGCGCTTCGGTCCCAATGGGGCAGAGTGGTTGGCACCCGAGGACGATGTGTTGGGGCAGATTGCCAAAGCCGGCTATGCCGGCGCTCCCTGTGGTCCAGAGGACAATCGCAGCGATGCCGAGACATTGGCCATGTACAAACGCCACGGCCTTATCCCCGCACCTGCCTATTACGGGACGGCGTTTTGGGAGAAAAGCCGGCGCGCAGAATTCGTCGAAAAAGCCAAGCGCTACGCGTCATTTGCCGCAGCAGCTGGCTGCGACACGCTCTATGTGGCGCCGGGCGGCTTCGACTACAAAACCTCCCGCGGGTTGACGCGTGCCCAGACCGCAGGTCATGTCACCGCTGCAGACGCACTGACCGCTGAGCAGTACCAGGTGTTCGCCGAAAATCTCAACGCCGTCGGCGCTGCCACTCTGGCCCACGGTGTATCGATTGCCTTCCACAATCACGTCGGTACGGTCATCGAAACGCGCGCAGAGACCGATCGCCTGCTCGCCTTGACCGACCCCAAGCTCGTCTTCCTCGGGCCAGACACCGGCCACATGCAATGGGCCGGCGACGACGCGGTGGCCTTCATCCGCGACTATGCCCCCCGCATCAAGACCGTGCATCTTAAAGACATCGACGAATCCGTCCGGGCCCGCGGCGCCGCAGCTGAGTGGGACTACGGCACGTTCACTGCACATGGCATCTTTGCCGAGCTCGGCGAGGGATGTATCGACTTCGCCGCGATTATTGCAGCGCTGCGCGCGGTCGACTTCTCGGGTTGGCTGATCACCGAGACCGACGTCACCCAAAAAGCCACCCCACTCGAGAGCGTTACCATTAGCCGCGACTACCTCCGGCAGTTTGGGTTGTAGCCCGCAACATCACCACACGACAGGAATCTTCCCAACATGCATCTCCGGGCGACGGTTCCTACGGTGCAGGTAGATGATGGTTGCCTCTCCGGGCGACGTTTCCTTCGCTACAGGAAGATGATGTTTGCTTCTGCGGGCGACGTGTACGTCGCCCCTACACCCCGTTCAATACATCCACCCGAGAACTCATCCCAAACCCATGGACGCAGGTCCATGGGTTATCTCACGTTGACGTTCTCAATCCATGGAACAACGGCGATCCAGGCATTGCCCATTACAAACGGCACTTCGGTCACACCATCGAGGTAAAAGAAGCGCAGCCGTCCCTCGGTGTAGTCTTTGCTCCAGGTGACGTCGTATTCATGCCCCTCTTGAAATATCTTGGCCCGGCCGGTACCAATCGAACCGAGCTCGATGCGACCCTTCTCGTCACCAGCAATCAACGCACTTGCTGCCTCCATCACGACGAGATTGGTCGCAGTGATGGCGTTTTTGGATGTCCCATCGCGCGCAATCACGCCATTCACCGAACGGACGTAGGTGTTCTGACCGGCATCATAGGCCCAATCGGCACTGGTGCGTCGCGACAAAAACGAATACCGGATCTGTTGTCCGGCGCCGCGCCCTTCGAGGCCCGTGGGCGCACGGTACAGATACCCCATGTAATCACCGCCATCCAGGATAGGCTTGTACGTCCCGTCGGCCTGCCGTTCTGCAATCGGTTGTGGCTGTTTGCTCGCGGCATAGGCGACAATCTGTGCGCCGCTGGTGTAGAGGTTATGCGGGATGACATTTGTCGTACTGCGATAGAAGGTCGACCAGGTGCCACGCTGTAATCCATCGACGTTGATGATTTTTGGGTTTGTCTGTGCAATCGCCAAGCCCTCGGGTGACCCGCCGGCATGCACGTGCACCGCCGACAAGCCCGCTGCCCATTCGGCATAATAGCGGCGTGTGCTCCGCACCGGTCCAATGACCGCCGGCAATGCCTGATCGCCATTGTAGACAAACATATAGCGCGTGATACCACCTTCGGCCAGTGCTTCGAACACCAACGCAGCCTGGTCGAATCCGCTCTGTGGCCGCGCATCACTATGGTTGTCGATCATGACCGAGATGGGGCGGGCTGCGAACCCGCCACGCGGCAGCATCGGCGTTTCTGCGGCACGGCTCGCTCCAGGCATCGCCAGGATGGTGACCGTCAGCAGTACGAGTGCAAGGATTTTTTTGATGTGAGGTTGCATGGTTAGTCCTCTGTGAATGTGTTTTGCTTAGCATACGACAGAAAAGCAGAGAATTCAGGTATCAGAAATGAGAAATCAGAAACAGCAGCGTGTGAATTCTCATATGACCATGTATGTATGAATAAACACACACGCAAACAAACCAGTACTTTACCGCACTACCCAACCTCCCTTCTGCTAACTACTACCTACTACCTACTACCTACTAATTACAAACTGTTAGCGGAGTGTTAGAGTTATCACTCTTGCATTGACAGTGCTAATCGAGGTCGTGATAATACCGGTGTAGTGAAGTTGCGATTGAGAAGAACGATTCTCGCGCACTACAGAAAGAGCAACCACATGAGTGAGCCGATGCATTTTGTGCCGCCGATAAAT
>CAIPUQ010000164.1 GCA_903868295.1 uncultured Roseiflexaceae bacterium | reverse complement strand
GGCTTTGGAGCTGATGTCGCGGCGGCCTTTGGAGTGCATATACATGCCCTCGCGTACGACGTAGGTGAGGTTGAAGCCCGCACCGTTTTTTTCCATGACTTCGACGATGCGACGGCTCTGTTCGTTGTGCCGGAACGACTCGCCCATTGCATGCGAAAGCGCCGTTTCGCCCGCATGGCCGAACGGGGCATGGCCAATATCGTGACCCAATCCTATCGCTTCGACGAGGTCCTCGTTGAGGCGCAGTGCACGACCAATGGTGCGGGCAATCTGTGTAACTTCGAGGGTGTGGGTGAGTCGCGTCCGATAGTGATCACCTAAAGGGGCGATGAATACCTGCGTTTTGTGTTTGAGCCGCCGAAAAGGCTTGGAATGAAGAATTCTATCGCGATCGCGTTGGAAGCTCGTACGCACCGGCGATTCTGCCTCGGGGATATCACGTACAGCCTGGGAACTACGGGCTGCATGCGGTGAGAGTGCGGTGTGTTCGAGAGCTTCAATCCGTTGACGGACGTGCTGATGCATCATCTGCTCCTTGCCGTGCCACCAGTACCCAGAGTGCCAGCATGCTGATGGCATGAACCACAATCAGGGTGAGGAAGTACACGGGATGTCCGGTTTGGCTTGTTACTTCCCGCAGAATGACCACATCTGCAAAACAGGGGACGGCCCCAGGAATCACGGTCATGCACGACTCGACCCGGGCAGCGATGAATGGTGTAAACAGATAAATCGCTGCTATCCACAGCAACACCGTACGCCATGCCCGGTACCAACCGTATAGCAGCCCTTGGCCAGACAGGAATGGCACAACAACGAGGAGCCAGCGCCGCGACCACTCGTCGTATGGTGATGTGGTTGCATATATGTACCATGCCGCACCAATCCCGAGCGCCATAAAAAAACCGACAATCACATGTTTGGTTGCTGGATGGAGTGCCGGGAGTTGCTCTGTCGCCATGTTGTACTCGCTGTATCTCTGCCGTGCTGCCACGCGTAACCGTATCATAATGCAAACGACCAGCCCGTGCAGAGCACGGGCTGGTCAACGTCACCACCCTACTTCGAAAAGTGTTTTGAGTTCTTTTCGATGAACGTGCGCATGTTCTCGGGAACAGAATCATCGGAGTAAATTGCTTCGACCGGGCATTCTGGCTCGCATGCGCCGCAGTCGATACATTCGTCGGGATTAATATAGTACTGGTCAGTGCCTTCGTAGATACAATCGACAGGGCAGACTGACACACACGATGCGTCTTTGGTACCGATACAAGCCTCGGTGATGATATAAGGCATGGGAAGTCTCCTCCATGTGTAATGCGCTCAACGGCAATATGATAGCACAAAAGTGCGTCCTGTTGTGGATTATGCATCCCCGACTTTGTAACAGACACGACATCGTGCCTGATACAGTTCGAGCCCACCGACGGCGATGACCGGTGCAGAATGCGGTGCGGGGTTGCCATTGATGAGGCGTTGCGAACGGGTCGCATACGCGCCGCATTCGACGCAAATGGCAAACAGCTTGTCGACTTGCTCGGCGACCGCCATTAATTCCGACACAATCGAGAATGGTTTGGCACGGAAGTCTTGGTCGAGTCCTGCAACGATTACCCTGATCCCACGGTCCGCCAACGTTTGACATCCACTCACGACCGCAGCAGGGTCACTTTCGAGAAATTGGACCTCGTCGATTGCTGCTACAGATACACCCTCCGGGACGTGGGCGACGATTTCTTCGATAGTACTTACCGAAATCGCTGAAATCGTTTGACCGTTATGGCTGGCCAAATTGCCCGTGCGGTAGCGTGTGTCACGGCGTGGGGTGTAGACAACAAGCGATTGACGGGCTAACCGTACATGATTGAGTCGGCGCAACAGTTCTTCGGTTTTGCCGCTGAACATGCACCCACAGATGACTTCGATGCGTCCACCATTGGGTAACCGGGTCATATGTACCCCCATGTCGCGATAATCAGCGGTTATCGTACCACACCGTCATCCGTCTCTGCAATGGTCAGCGCGCCTGCCCCGTCAGGCCGTCCAGGAGCGCCACCACGTTGTCCCCCAGTGCCTGTATGGCATAGCCGCCCTCTTGGATGACAACCACCGGTATGCCTAACTGTCGGCATCGCATGCCGATCTCGGTATAACAGGCGCGTGTCAGTGCGAAGCCGCCGAGTGGGTCCCCACCGTATGTGTCGAAGCCGGCAGACAGGACCAGCGCAGACGTTCCATGTGCACGGATAGCGGTCAGGGCATGCTCGATATGCTCCAGATAGGTCGTATCGTCGCAACCGAACGCCAGTGGGATATTGAGCGTCGTACCGAATCCTGCACCGCTGCCACGCTCATCCGCAAACCCCATGAAATACGGATAACACACATCTGGGTGCCCATGGAGCGAAACAAACAACACATCCGCACGCGCCGCAAAAATCTGTTGTGTGCCGTTGCCGTGATGGATATCGATGTCGAGGACCGCCACGCGTCCCTGTTGGCTCAGGATGTCTGCCGCTAGCGCCGCATTGTTGATATAGCAGTATCCGCCGCACATATCGCTCCCTGCGTGATGACCGGGCGGCCGACAGCGTGCATAGCTCACCATCGTGCCAGAAAGCGCGGCATGGGCGGCACTCGCCGCCATGCTCGCAGCATCGAGGCTGGCAACCCATGTACCAGCAACAATCGGTGCACTCAAATCAAACGCATAATACCCTGCCAAGGCCAGTGGATTGGTCGAGCGCCGATGCATCCAACGCACCGCCAATGTACTCGGCAGGACCGCCTCGACTGCACCGCCGGCAGCGCACCAGGCCGGGTATATGGTCGCCAAATAGTCAAGGTAGTCGGGGGCGTGGATGCGTTCGAGCATGGCGCGCGTGACCGGCTCGATGGGTGAACGATCGCGATACCCTGCTGCCTCGAGGGCGGCATCGATGAGAACGGCGCGTTCGACTGATTCGTACGGTGGTATCAATGCCCCGTCATAAAACTCGTGTGGTGGTGCGTGCATGGTGTGCACGGAACTGCGAAAGATGCGCATACAACCTCTTGGCTCGTCTTATCTCGGTTGTTCCATTGTATGCACAGTGCGTTGTTTTTGCATACTACGAAAATCCCTACCGTCGCCTAGGAGAAAGCCCGCAGAACACGGACTGCAAACCAGCGTGTGTGCCACCGCTGTCGTGCATTAGCATATTTGTGCTACTATACAAGCTCAGACGCTCTACCAGACGTGGGAGCACACCATGGCAGGTCCGCAACGCGGTCTCTTTGACCCCAACAACGACAAAAGCACCATCCGCACTGCTCCCCTCGCAGCACGCATGCGCCCCAAATCTCTCGATGATATGGTCGGGCAGCAGACAATCATCGGCGATGGGCGCATTGTGCGTCGTGCCATCGAGCACGATACGTTGTTTTCTATGATCCTGTGGGGCCCTCCAGGATGCGGCAAAACCACGTTGGCGCGGATTATCGCCGAACACACGCAAGCATTTTTCGAACCATTGTCGGCGGTCACCGCTGGCGTGGCTGACTTGCGCCGTGTCGTCCATGAGGCACGCGATCGATTGGGGATGTATCAGCAGCGCACGGTGCTGTTCATTGACGAAATCCATCGCTTCAACAAAGCACAGCAAGATGCCATTTTGCCCCATGTCGAAGACGGCACCGTGATTTTGATTGGTGCGACGACAGAAAATCCCTCGTTCGAGGTCAACCCAGCGTTGCGCTCCCGCGCACGGATTTTTGTGTTGGAGTCATTGACGGACGACCAAATCGGCGATGTCATCGATCGGGCCGTGAGTGACAGCGAGCTCGGGCTCGCGGCGTTCAAACCGCTCCTCGCCAGCGATGCCCGTGGGTATCTTATCGACATGGCCAACGGCGATGCCCGTGTTGCACTCAATGCACTCGAAGCAGCGGTCACCGCCAAAGACCCGGGCATCGGCGATAAGCGCCTCATCACCGTCAACGACATGCGTGAGGCGTTGCAGAGCCGTGCTACCAAGTACGACAAGAACGGTGAATTGCACTACGATGCCATTTCGGCGTTGCACAAATCAGTACGCAGTAGTGATCCTGATGCGTCGTTGTATTGGTTGGGGCGTATGCTCGAAGGTGGCGAAGACCCGATGTATGTGGCACGCCGGTTGGTGCGCATGTCGATCGAAGATATCGGCTTGGCAGACCCACAAGCAGTCATTATTGCAAATTCCATCAAAGACACGGTGCACTTCCTCGGTCAGCCCGAAGGCGATCTCGCATTGGCCAATCTGGTCGTGTATTTGGCGCAAGCCCCCAAGAGCAACTCGGTCGAAGTTGCCTATATGAAGGCCAAAGTAGACGTCGCCGAAACGCGCAATGATCCGGTACCACTCCACTTGCGCAATGCACCAACG
>CAIPUQ010000163.1 GCA_903868295.1 uncultured Roseiflexaceae bacterium | reverse complement strand
GGCGCTTTGCCGGAGCTACTGTAGGCATCCTCGGTCAGGATGATGAATCCTGCCGGTTTTGCCCGAGCGGTGTCCGAAAAGACGCGAACCTCGTAATATGCCGGGAGTTCGCCGTCAGCGATGTCTGGCCGATAGAACGGCACCACATCCGGGCTGATGTACGTCGTGTTCCAATCCGGTGCAACGTCTGCTTTGTGATCGGCGATGTGTTGGAGCGCGCGTGCCCGGAGTGCCACCGGGAGCTCGCTAAACAGCATGCTCTTGATGCCCAGCGGATGCGGAGTCCTCGTCGGGAGTGCCGTGCTCATCCGGGTCGGGGTCGACGACAGCCGCGGTGCCGTTGCCGTTACCGTACGGGTGGCGCTGTTGACAGCGGTTGTCACAGTAGCAGTGCTCGTACTCGTGGGTGTGACCGTACTGCTGGGCAGCTTCGTGCGTGTTGCTTGGGGTGTTGCAGTAGACGACGCGGTCAGTGTAGCCGTTGCAGATGCAATTGCAGTGCTCGTCGGCAACGGTGTTTTGCTCGCTGTAGCCGTGAACTTTGGGTTCATCGTCGCTGTCGCTGTGGCCGTGCGGGTCGCTGTCAGCGACGGCATCATCGTCAATGTCGGGAACTTGGGTACCGTGGGGACGATAATTCGTATCGGTGTGGGTGAACGGGTCAATGCCGCAGTTGCAGTGCGTTGCAATGCTTGTTCAGTCGCCTCAATCCGTGCCCATTTCGTCGCAATTGCCGCGATAGCGGTGCCGTCGAGCACGATTTTACGTGTCTGCGTGGCACGGGCAGCGTGTGTTTGGGTGGCGATTTTGATTGCATCGGCAGTAGCCGTTGCCCGTCCGACAAAGACGGTACGTGTCAGTGTCAACTTGCCGACTGGTCCCGTTGGCGTGACGGTGGCTGCACCAATTGCAGTGGCGGTCGGTGACGGAGTCGTGGTGGGGATTGGACTGTTGGTCAGGGTAGCGGTGGGGACAACATTTGCGAGTGGTATCCCCGACGCGTAGCGATCTGCAATGGTTGCCCCCGGAAGGGCGTTGTTGTGGAGCTCAAACGCGCCGAGCTCTCCGATACGCGACCCTTGATAAAACCCAATTGACAGCGAAGAGGACGTTCCCACACGGAACGGCAAAAGCCCTGCTGGTGCACTCCCTTCGACGACCTTGTTGCCGTCGATGTAGATTGCCAACGTTGCGCCGCTTTTGACGAATGCAAAGTGATGCCAATCCGATAGCTGCGGCGTCCCCGCAGTGCTCCCAGACGGCCACGCATAGGATAGACCAGAATAATTGAGCAATCCCGGTGCAGTAATTGCAATGCGCGGTCGATTTGCCTGCGATTGGGTCACGAGTTGCCCAATCGTGTCGAGGCTGGCGAAGCGCCCCCAGAACAAGAGCGTGCTGTCGGTGCCCGCAGCGGCTGCAACACTCGACGAAATCGTCAAGGCGCGATTTTTCTGGAGCTGCATCACGGCAATACGTTCTGTCGGACGATACGAAGCTGCAGATTCTGGATACGTGACCACCGGACACGCAGCACCCGCACAACTGAGTGTGGTCGTGCCTTGTGTGATGGACACATCATTGAATGTCAGATGACTCATCGGGATGTACCCGGCAATGTCTGCGCCAGGGTTTGCATACAATTGTTCTGTATCTGCCGACAGTGATGGGAATATGTTGACCTCGTCGATGTATCCATCAAAACTATTGGACCGATCAGCACGCCGACCGAGTAACATGAAGCTGTTTGTCGCATACGAACCGACTGTGGAGCTTACCGCTTGGGTATCTACTTGGCCGTCGATGATCACGGTCCGATCTGTACCATCCAACTCACATTGGTAGTGATGCCAATCGGTGTCTTGGATGCGTCGGGTCGAAACAACCTCGTCACCATACGTGCTACAGACCAGGTTCCCGCGTTCGTTAAAGCCCATGTTGAACAGTTTGCCGCGTACCAACGTATTGCCGTGTGAAATAAGTGTTTCGTCACGATTGGTAGACAATCGTCTGGCCCACAACGACACACTGTAGACATTACTCAGTGAGACGGGCGTGCCACTGACCAGATACGAGTCATTCGCACTACTGAACTGCACTGCGCGACCATGCACCCCATTGACGAGCAACGGGCATCTGCCTGCTGCGCAGGTAAAGAGCCGTGAACTGGATGATCCGACACCGACGTTATCCGAAAACGTCGTTGTAGGCGGTAATACTTGATTCAGACTTGCACTGTAATGAAACTGGCTGCCGACCCATGGTTCTGCGGTCGGGGTCGGAGGGAAAGCACCGTAGTTGATTGGTACAAAATCGGTCGAACTCATCCCCAGTAAATGCGTGCCGGGGAACAGGCAGCGTGTGTACACCGGTACCCCGATGGTACCCTTTTGCTCCGAGATGGTAGAGAAGTTGGTGAAAAAAGCCCCGTTGGAACCGACGTCGGCTTTGGCGCGATCATCGAGCGGGATGGGGTTTTTGCTACTGTCGTAGAGCTGTGCATAGGCCCGCAACGCCGTTCCTGCTTGGTGGATCCCTTCGAACCCATCGAGTGCGCCGGTTACTTCGATACGCGTACCGCGTCCATATGCTTGGCAAGCGATGTCTGTCGGTGAGCGGACGTTGACATTGAAATCGAGTCCGCCGATTTCGAGTTCATCGGGGTGTGTCCTGTCGAGCGGATCTGTGCCGAGTTTGGTATTCGTGAGGAGGCGATTTTCGATGACGCCGATAGCGAGCGTGAACTGGCTACCGATCACGCTGGTTCCGGATGCGGTGACCGTTACGGGGACAGTCACGGTGCCACTCGGCGGGATCGAAATATCCAAATCCGCGTTGTTGATGTCAACGGTCCACCCGGAAGGGATGGTGCGGTCGGTCGACAAATGGACCATTTTGTTGTTCGTGGCGCTGATGTTTTTGATGTCGAACGAATGAGTAAAGACAGGGCTGACTTCGGGAGTTGCTTCGAAGTTGCGGATGTTTTCTTGTTCTTGGTCGCCATCTTGGTTGCCGGTGATGGTCTCGTTGGTCACGGTGGTCATCGTGACCCGCACACAGGTATGGAAGTCAAACGTCCCAGCCGCAATCTGCTCGGCTGTGAGCGTCACCGTCGGCGTCCATTCGATGTAGACATCGGTATAACTGCGCGGCGGCATGTTGGCTAATGCGGGGAACCGGGTCGAATCGATGATTGGGCCAGTATTCACCCAAGAGGCGCCGTTGACGCCGACCCCCAACGGGTCACTGTTTTGGAACTGCACTTTGACATTGAGTGCGTTTGCACTACCAAAATTGTGCACACGTGCATAGAGCCGGTTGATCGAGCCGATGGCAGGGTCATCGCCGTTGCCACGTGGGACACTATTGCCGTCCAAGTCATTCCAAATGCCATACCGGAAGGTACCGTAGCCATTGAGCGGACTATCGATCCAGATGTCGGTTGTTTCGTAGGTTTCGCCCGGTGCCTGCCGCCACGGGCGTATGCCCACGTCGGGTTGCGTCGAGCCTGCGCCGAAGCTGACCCGTACACAGCGTTGCATCGGAGCAGTAGCAGGTGCAGACACGACTGCAATCGATAGCCCATCGGCAAGATTCGATGACGAACCGTCGGTGGCATTCGCAAAGGTGTCGCCGACGTCCCATAGATCAG
>CAIPUQ010000162.1 GCA_903868295.1 uncultured Roseiflexaceae bacterium | reverse complement strand
CCGACGCTACTTCGAAGTGGGGCGGTTGTATGGCGCCAATCAGCGCACATTGTTCCGCACCGTGGCACTCCCCGCCAGCTTGCCGGCGATTATCGAGGGGTGGAAGCTGGCGATGGGCTTTGCGCTGACCCTCATCGTCGGTGTCGAATTTGTGGGCGCGAGCAACGGCATCGGCTACCGCATCTGGCAATCGTACGAGTTGTATGCCATTGCCGATATGATGGCGGCGGTCTGTTTGATTGCCGCGCTGGGGTGGGTCTTGACCGTCGGGCTCGACGAAATGGAGCGGTTGCTGGTGCCATGGCGCCACACCATCAAGGAGTCACGTATGTCATTGGTGCAGAAGTGGTGGGGGGCGGTGCGCCCGTGGAGCTATACCGCAGCCATCGTGCCGGTCTTGTTGGGCGCTGCAGTGGCGGCGCACGAGGTGACCCTCAATTGGCTCTGGTTGGCCTTGGCCTTGGTCGGGTCGATTGCCATCCAAGGCGGCACAAACCTGATGAACGACTATTACGACTACAAAAAAGGCACCGACACCCCCGCAGTCAAAGGCACCGGCGGTGCGTTGCTGCGGGGCGACATGACGCCCGAGCAGATTTTTTGGGCGGGCGTCATCGCCTTTGCGGTGGGTTCGGCCATCGGGTTGTACTTTGTCTACGCTACCGGGCCGTTCATCTTGTGGCTGGGGCTGTGTAGTGTCGCAGTGGGCTACTTCTATACGGCCGGGCCATTTGCGTTGGCCTATGTCGGGCTGGGCGAGCTGGCCGTGTTCATCTTTATGGGGCCGGTGATGGTGCTCGGGTCGTATTATCTGCAACAACCGGTTATCGCATTGCCGGCCATCTGGGCAGCACTGCCGGTGTCGTTTGTGGTGGCGGCGATTTTGCATGCCAACAATCTGCGCGATATCGACACCGACATCATCAATCACAAACGGACACTGGCCACCATGCTGGGTCGGAGCGGTGCCCGCGTGGAGTTCTATGTGTTGGTCGGCGGCGCATTTGTGAGTGTGCTGGTATTGATTGCACTGGGATTGGCACCGTGGCCGACGCTGATCAGCTTTGCGATGGCGCCGTTGGCGTGGCGCCTGATGCGAACCGCAGCGACCGAAGAGGCCGCCGAGAAGCTGCACCCCGTGTTGCGTGGCTCTGCAGTCCTGCACATGCGCTTTGGGATGCTGTATGTCATCGGTTGGGTAATCGCTTTGTGGGTCTGATGCCGTAAGTCGTACACTGCGGCGCGGCCCGCATCGAGACGCCCGAAAGAACCTTTCTATTCGTTACAGTCCTAACGCTTTTCCACGGCTCGAGCATGCACAATTGAGGCAAACAGCCGCAATATCAGCCGCCTGTGAAGTGCATGCGTCGGTGCGTGCGCGCGGAAGGGTTCTTCCGGTGCACACGCATGCTGCAAAGTGCATTCCCATGCGATGGTGCATCTTGTGATGGTGTGCAGGGCGATAGGCACAGTGCTGCAGATGCAGCGTGGGAGCACGGAGGATGTCAGGAACTGGTGAGTCTGCTGTCACCAGCGTGTGTGGCATTTTACTACGTGGTATAGTGTAAACTATAAAATAGCTTTCGACGTACAAAAAAGAGGTTGGTATGTGGCTGCGCAGTGTGCTTGTGACGGGGTTGGTTGTTCTTTTGGTAGCCTGTGGTTCGACAACGGCAGAAAATTCCCCGCAAGCGCCTGACCAAGATCTGGCAGCGACGGCGACGGCGCTCGTGCCTACCGCCACCGCGGCAGCGCCAGCCGAGAGCGCAACGGCCTCCCCGACGTTGTTTGTGGACCCCACCAACACGCCGAGCAATGTCGACGCCGTCGACGCGACCGCCATTGTGGCGACGACCGAGGCAGGGCTCAAACCGACGGCGACCCCTGATGCTGACGGATTGAGCGATTCGAGCCAGGGCGAGACCGCGGTCATTCAAATCTTGGACGGTACCGATGGACCCTACTTTGCCAGTCTGACCATGGGCAGATCGTCCGATATGGGCGGCGACGAAGGGTACACCTCGTATCATCCGTTGACTATTTTTCAAAAAACCACGAGCGGCCTGCAGAAAATCACCGAATTCGACTTCAAAGACGGGCAGTACCTCTACGGCCTGCAGATGATACCCACCTATCGCGCGGGGACGGTGTTCCTCTTGGTCGAAGGCGGCGTTGGTGCGCATAGTAGCTTCGGGCAGATTTTTTCGTTCGATGGCACCACACTGAAGCTCGAATTGACCACTAACTCCGACGCAGGCGGTGGTGCATTGACCATGGTCGATGTCGACGCTGATGGCGTGTTCGAAGCCGTCGGTGACGCAACAGATTACTATGTCTTTTGTTATGCCTGTGGCGTCCGTTCTGCTGCCGAAGAAGTCTATCGCTGGGATGGCAGTGCATTTGTCGCGCAGCAGATACTGCCCAGCGACGATGCCAACATTCAAGCAGCCATTACTGCTGCCGAGGCAGGTCGATGGAACATCGTTGCCGCGACACTGGCGACGGTGCAAACCCCCAGCAACGAGCAAGATGCATGGACCGTGGTATTGCTGAAGCGCGCGGGCGCGTTGCGTGCGCCGACGGCAGACGATGCATCGCCGTTCATGAGTGCGTTGTTGTATGGTGATTATGATGCCGCCGTGGGTGTGCTCAAGCGCTATCAGCCCAAGGCATTGGTCGACACGCAGAATCCCGCATTCCCGAGCGATTTGGCCCCGTTTGGGGAGCTCGTCGTCGATTCTGTGGTACGATTGAGCACTACCGTTCTGGCCCAAGACGCGACACTCACGAGTGCGCAGTTCCTGCGTGGCTGG
>CAIPUQ010000161.1 GCA_903868295.1 uncultured Roseiflexaceae bacterium | reverse complement strand
TCATCAATCGGTCCAATGCAGCCGTCACCATCCACCGCATCGACACGCTGGTCATCGATATCCCCACCGGTTCGTACGAAAGCATCGGCTACAGCGGTGGCTGGGGCAGTGAGTTCGAGCCCAAAGCCCAGCGCCTGATCGGCGACGTCGTCTGGCAGACGCGCTCGGGTCGGTCGTCACACGGCATGCACCCATGGGTGGGGTTGACCCGCGACCAGCGCGCGCTCCTCTCGGTGTCGGTCGTCTGGTCGGGTAATTGGATTATCCGCGCCGACGAGCAACCCGCCGGCGGTTATCAACTGTCGGCCGGTCTCAATGACTGGGCCTTCCACACCACCCTCGCACCCGGTGCGACCATTGACGCACCGGCGGTCGTGGCGGTGTTCGGCGCCAATCCTAGCCTCGATGACAATGCTGCGGCCTATGCGGCCGTCGGGCGATCGCATTGGTACCCCAAAAACACGCTGTCGACAGCACTCCCCGTCGAGTGGAACCACTGGTGGACCTACGAAGACCGTGCCATCACCGAACAGACCTTCCGCGCCAATGTCGATGTCGCCGCCCAGATGGGAATGGAGGTGTGCGCGCTCGACGCAGGCTGGTTCGGCCCGTCAGACCCAGGCACCCACTGGTACGACTATCGCGGCGACTGGCACATCGTCAACACGACCCGCTTCCCCAGCGGCATCCGCGCTTTGTCCGATTATGTGCATGCCAAGGGCATGGCTTTTGGCCTGTGGTGCGAAATCGAAGCGCTCGGGGTCCGCGCCGAAGCCGGCATCACCAACCCGGCCATCGTGGCGCGCCGCGACGACACCCCCTGCGGCTACGTCTGTCTGGCCAGTGATGCCGGCTGGGCCTGGGCGTTTGCCACCCTCGACCGGCTCATCACCGACTACCGCGCCGATTGGATCAAGCTCGACTTCAACCTCGACCCGGGTGCCGGCTGCAATCGCACCGACCATGGGCATGGCGCGGGCGACGGCTTGCATGGCCACTACCAGGGCTATTACCGCTTGCTGGCGGCCATCCGTGCCAAACACCCCGAGGTCGTGCTCGAAAACTGCTCGTCGGGTGGCCTGCGCATCGACCTCGGCATTGCCCAGCAGACGCACATGGCGTTCCTCAGCGACCCCGATTGGCCCGAACACAGCCTGCAGCTCTTTTGGGGGGCATCGAGCATGCTGGCACCCGATGCCATCCTGCACTGGGGCTTCTGCGAGTGGGGCTTCGCCGACCACCCACAACAGACCTTCGACCCCACCAGCGCCGCGGTCAGCGCCACGCAGCTCGACTACTACACACGCATCAGCATGCTCCACCGCTTCGGATTTTCGCAGGGCTTGCCGACCCTCCTCCCCTGGATCCACGATCGCTATGTCCAACACATCGACATCTACAAAACGGTCGTGCGCCGCTTTGTCCGGACCGCCCAGTTGCACCGGCTCACCAACCAACCGCGCCGCGACGGCACGCTCGACCGCTATGCCGGCTTTCAATACATCGACCAATCCGCTGGCGATATGCTCGTCGCGCTCTTCCGCCTGCCCGGCGCCAAACCCAAGCGGCGCTTTTGGCTGCATGGCATCGACCCGCTCCGCTCGTACCGCTGTACCTGGCTGGGTGACAACCGCGTGGCAATCATCCCCGGTGCGGTCATCGCTGCCGGCTGGATGTTTGACGACCTGGGCGAGCCCGGGTCCGCATTGATCCACATCCAGACCCTCCCGTAGGATTGACATGGGTGGTGTGCCTGCTATAATAGCGGTAATGTTTGAAATGATTTCATATATGTGAATAAATCAGTGACAATGGCGTCACACAGCAACCGAGGCAACCATGGCGGTAACAACGGGCGCGAAAAAACCGAAGCGACGAGGATGGCAAGCACGAGCAGAGGCGTTCAACGCGTATGTCTTCATGTCGCCGGTCATCTTGGGGCTCTTGCTGTTTACGCTGGGACCGATGATTATCTCGTTGGCGCTCAGTTTTTCGGATTACAATCTGCTCAACGACTTCCAACTCATCGGTTTCGACAATTACATCAAATTGTTCAACGAAGAATTGTTCTGGCAATCACTCAGCATCAGCGCCATCTACTCGGTCGTGAGCGTCCCGTTGGGGTTGACGATTGCGTTGTTTTTGGCCATTCTGCTCAACAAAAAAATCCGCGGGATCTACGTCTTCCGGTCGATGTACTATCTGCCGACGGTGATTTCGGGTGTCGGCGTGGCGATGTTGTGGAAGTGGATTTTCAACGGCAAGCACGGCATCATCAACAACCTCCTGGGCATGATCGGCGTCAAAGGTCCGAACTGGCTGCTCGACGAGCAATGGGCCCTGTTTGCGCTCATCATCACCAGTGTGTGGGGTGTGGGTGGCACGATGCTCATCTTTTTGGCGGGGCTCCAGGGCATCCCGTATGAACTGATGGAAGCAGCCGAAATCGACGGTGCCAATCGCTGGTCGCAGTTCCGCCACATCACCCTGCCACTCTTGTCGAACGTGACGTTCTTCAATCTGGTGTTGGGGATTATCGGGGCCTTGCAATACTT
>CAIPUQ010000160.1 GCA_903868295.1 uncultured Roseiflexaceae bacterium | reverse complement strand
GTTGACGGGCCCTTCGCTCAGCGTCGACCAATGGGCACCGGTGTCTTCGGTGGTGAACAACCCCAGCTCTGTGCCAACGTAGATCCAGGTTTTGTTGTATGGATGCACGTCAATGCTGTAGACGGGCAAACTGGGTAGAGCAGTCACACCACTGCCGGTAATTGCACGCCATGTCGCTCCGGTGTCGGTTGTTTCCCACAGGTTATCAGCACTGAATCCACCAAACCCGACAATTACATGCGCGCCATTGGCTGGATCAATCCAGATATCAGTGACCGTACGATCGGGCAAGGCACTGCCGACATCGGTCCATGTGACGGTGGATGCTGCAGCAGTAGCATTGGTGGTTTTCCACAGACCACCACTGTTGTCGCCCACCCAGACCACAGCCGAGTTGCCCTTCGTGACGGCAACGGCACTCAGCCCTTTGCCGCCGTCTGCCTTGACCGACTCCCAGACAGGACCACTACTGTTTGTCACCGTCGCGTCGAGCGTGGTCGTGCGCCACAACGAGTAGCCCGCCACGTACATCGTGTTCGACACATTCGGGTCGAGCGCAAACGGGGTAATGAAGTTGGACCGATTGTTTTTTGCGTCGGGTATGTGATACGGGCTCGCCTTCCATGAGACCTCTCCTCCGACGACGTACTCACCGCTTATGTATGCGGTACTTCGATTTATTTCGTTCCGTCGCGTCAAGAACATCCCGTAGACATACGAGTAATAGCTCATATGCGGTTGCAATCGATCGAACGCTACGTATCCACCATCACCACCGACCACCTGCACCCACTTCTTGGGTACATTCGACGCCTGATACATCAGATTGCCGTTGTCTTGCGTCCCCCCGATGATGACCCCTGTCAGCGGGTTGCCACCCACCCCATAAAACTGCGTCACCGCCAGATGACCGGACAAATCGGTCCAACCCGACTTTAGGCTGACCGCGCGATAATCGTCCATCATGTACACGCCGCCATCGTTGGTCAGAAAGACCGTCCGATTGGTCGTGCCATTGAACTGTGGGTGCGTCACAAACCAATGATGATCCGCATGCGCCGACACCGGCCACAACGCCCAATAACTGATTTTCTCAATGGTTGTACCGCCATCGCTGCTCCGAAAAACGTCGACCGCGCCGAACATCAGCGCATTTGCATTGGTCGGGTCAATCCACAACGAATTATTGTGCCAACCCTGAAACATCTGCTTGTGATGATTGACGCGGGTGTATGACGCGCCACCGTCTGTGCTTTTGTAGAGCGCACCGTCGGGCACGTCCTTGTTGTACACACCTTGGACCGACGCATACACAATCTGTGGGTTCGACGGTGCATAGGCCAGCTCGATGCGACCATGCACGGCATAATCGACAGTCGCCACGGACCACGTCACCCCGCCATCGCGCGAGTACCACATCCCGGCGCCGGAGTAGTTCGATGACGCAACCATATTGGCCGGCGTCACCGGATCATGCTCGACATCCCATGTGTTGGCGAGGGTCGGAACGAAAACCGTCTGGGAAGCTGCCTGCCAGCTTGCCCCGTTGTTGTCGGTCCGATAGAGGCCTGAACCGGTGGCAACCGTGATGACGGTTTTGCCACCGACCACTGCACTCGCCAACCGTCGAATAATGCGAAAGCCGACCGCATCGGTACCCGGCACGAACGCCCAGTTTGCTCCCGCGTCGGTAGATCGGTAGATACCACCCCCGATGACGTCTTCGCCGGTGCCCGCCCAGATAATGTTGGGGTTGGTTGGGTCAAACACCAGCGAGGTGACGCTCATATTGGGCAAAAAGTCATTCAATGGGCTCCATGATGCCCCGCCGGTCGTCGACTTCCAGATGCCCCCACGGACGCCACCTGCGTACAGGACGAGTGGGTTACGGGGGTCGACGAGCATGCTCCGCACGCGCCCGCTGATGTTGACCGGCCCGAGCTCTCTCCACAGACCACGACCGACTGCTGCTGCACGACCTTGGACCGACTTCATGCGGTCGACTTGGCCTTGTGCCCGCGTCAGTGCATCGGGGAGGATTTGACCGTTTTCGTCTTGCATGCGACGTTCCGTCCAGCCACTATCCGGTGCACTGGCGGTCGAACTGCCATCACGTGCGGGCGCTGACGGGGGGACTTTGGTTTTCTTTTTGGTTCTGCGCGGGTTCTTGGCGACGTCGACTGCCGTGCGCAGCACACGCGCATCGAGGGCACACAAATCGACATCGGACGCCTCGTAGAATGCCCGCAAATGCGCGCGTTCTGCAGCAGAATAGGTACGCAGGGCAGCCTGCGGGTGTTGACCCTCACAGATATCAAAACGCAGCTGCGCAATGTCGCTCTGCAACAGCGCCAGCACGGCGCAGACAATACCCGCAACCCCTGCCCGACGTAGCCCTTGGTGTCGCCACATCACTGCTGTTCACTTTCTTTTCGCAGACCCCAACAAACCAATTAGCGGCGTGGCTGAATTTTGATGGCGTAGCCAATCGTCACAATACCGACCACCAACAACAACACCAATGCCCATAGTTTGCCCGTGGCACCAATATCGGCAATGCCCAATACGCCAAAGGTAATACTCAAAGTATAGAAAAAAACTGCGATTTGTTTGGGTGCAAATCCCGCATCGGTCAGGCGTTGATGCAGGTGATCGCGCCCGCTCTGGGTGGGCGAACGACCTGCCATCATGCGCGACACAATCAACCAGGCCACATCCAAAATCCACACGCCGAGCACCAACAAGACGGTCGCCAGTTTGGCCCCGCCCATGATGGCACTGACCCCCAGCACAAACCCGAGGAACTCGGCCCCCGCGTCGCCCATAAACACCTTGGCCGGTGGGAAGTTGTACCACAAGAACCCCGCCGCCGCCCCGGCCAACGCCAGCGGCACCACCGCCACCGTATACTGCGCAGGCGTCAACAGCAGGGCATGAATCCCCAACATCAACCCCGCAATCCCCGACACACCCGCCGCCAAGCCATCGACGCCATCGATCCAGTTGACGGTATTGGCCATCAACCCCAACCAAAACACCGTCACCAAAATGGCCAGCCAGGGTGATACGGCGTAGAAGTCGACGTACTCACCAAACGGCATATTGAAGCCCAAAAAGACAATGCCGTTGGCCTGCGTCAGCTGCCCTGTTGCGTCGGCATAGAGGGTCTGCTCCCACAGAAAAGGTCCGACGGCGACGACGCCGGCCAGCACATTCACCGCGAATTTGGGCATCCAATGCAACTCGACGACGTCGTCGATCCACATCACCACAAATGTCATCGTGGCACCAATGGCCAGCAAGCCCAAGCGGAGCGTGTCGCGCTCGGTACGTTGCAATTCGGGCACATACCAGCCTGCGACCCACGACGCGAGCAGCGCAACCACAAACGCCACGTACATGGCAATCCCACCAATCGTGGGCATGGCACCACTATGCGTCCGCCGGCCGCCGGGTTGGACCACCCAGCCACGCTGGATGCAGAGCCGTATGACCAGCGGGGTCGCAATCAAAGCACTCACCCCTGCGATCACGGCGATGGCCGCTGCAATGACTCCTGCCATGCGTCCTCCTGTCAGCGTGTGCCGAATTGGCGATCGCCCGCGTCGCCCAAGCCTGGGATGATATACCCGATATCGTTGAGTCGCTCGTCTACCGCCGCCAAATGCAACGGTACATCGGGGTGCTCGC
>CAIPUQ010000159.1 GCA_903868295.1 uncultured Roseiflexaceae bacterium | reverse complement strand
GATTCCTTTTTCTTCGGTGAGGCGTCCGACATATAGCACCACGAGACGAGTATCATGTACCCCGAGCATAGCTGCTCTGACCCGCTGATTGCGTGGTTTTCGTCTGAACCGTTGGGTATCAATCCCACGTACCCAATGCGTCACACGGTGGATCCCATGTGCCTCCAACTGTACCACCATCGCACGCGACGGTGCGAGGTTGATACGTGCGCGATTATGCCAGAGCTGAAAGAACGTCCATGCAATCGGTAAGCCCCACATACCTGCGTACTGGCGCACGTAATAGTCGATATCCATGTGTACAGAACCAATCAGTGGGACGCGTCCCAAAAGCGCCATAATCACCCCTGCAGTCCCGATAAATGTTGGGTTCATCACATGGATGATGTCAGGTTTGAAGGCGAGGATGCCACGCACACCTGCCCATGTCGGCATACTGCAATAGAGTTCACGATATAACGGAAAACGAGGTCCCCACGAAGGGAACACAGTAAAGTCCCGGTATCGCGATGGAGCCGACGGTGGTGCATAGATACAGACTTCGATTCCCTCTTGTTCAAGGGCATCGAGCATTTGGCAAAGAATAGTAACGACTCCATCGTGTTTGGGGAGAAATGTTTCGGTGAATATCGCAACACGCATGCAGTCGTTCCTCCGCTCTTATTTTAGACTACGCAGGCCCACACTGATGGACAATTTGGCAGGAGGAAAAAGAGCCAGCATGGTACAATACCCCAACACTTAATCATGGAGGTTCCGGTGACGATTGTACCCAAACGTGTCACAGCGCTTTTTGCCGATTTTAGTCCAGTTGTGTTTCGTATTTTGATCCACAGTCTGTTGTTTGGTTTTGCTGCAAGCATCTCCGATGTACTATTTAACTTTTATTTAGATAGCCTCGGATACGGCAATGAAGTTGCCGGACAAATGAATTCAATTTTCCGAGCTGCCGGTGTTATCTTTGGTATTCCCGTCGGAATGCTCATCGATAAACGCGGCGCGCGTAAGGTGTTGATGTTTAGCATCATCGCGTATGGCGCGAGTTGGCTCGCAGTATTGTCGTCGACCGATATTCGTATCATCGCGCCGGTGTATTTTTTGGTTGGGGCAGCAAATATTGCCACATACACTGCAATTATTCCGTTGCTGAGTAGTGTGATCGAACCAAAACAGCGGGCAAGCTTTTTTGGTATCAATGCAGGCGCCACTGTGGCAGTCGGATTCGTCGGTTCATTGCTCGGCGGCGCGTTACCGTCGCTGATTGCACCATTTGTTGGTGTCGCGCCCACTGACCAGCTCGCGTATCGGTTGGCATTAGTCAGTGTGTCGGTAATTGGTTTTCTGGCCATTGTGCCTTTGTTAGGATTCACGGCAGCAGCCAACAAACACCATGCCGCAGGGCATGCCGCCCCAGTGAGCAGCGGACACAAGCTTCCGTTCATGCGTTTGGTGTTGTTCGCATCGCAGGGGTTCTTGTTAGGTTTGGGCGGCGGAATGGTTGTCCCATTCCAGAATTTGTTTTTCCGTGAACAATTTAATCTCCCCGATGCACAAGTCGGACTGATTCTCGCGATTTCTGCATTTGCAATGGGGTTTGGGAGTTTTATTGGCGGACCGCTTTCAAAACGCTTTGGCTTGAGAAATGCTGCGGCATGGACGCGATTGCTCGCCGCGCCGACGCTGCTCCTCATGTTGGTTCCCAACCTCTGGGTGTCGGCCACCGCATATTATGTGAGCCGACTCGTCATCGGGGTAACTTTCCCGCTTGCAGATGCGTTGGTGATGCAGTCTGTGCCTGTCGAACAACGCGGCACAGCGACGAGTCTGTCGTCGATGCTATGGTCATTCGGCTGGTCTGCGTCTGCTTTGATGAGTGGCTACATGCAACTCGACAGCGGATTTTATTGGGTCTTTATTGCCTCAGGGATTGCATACGTTATATCGGGGCTGTCGTTCTATCTCATCCCATTCAAAGACGACGGGCATTAGAGTGCAATCTTCCAGTCGTCTGACGACTGGTCCACGAGCAGTGTTCTGCGGCAAAGGCGCCCTACATGATTGAACGATTGCGATTGCCTGCAGTGTTGACGCATCCTATCGTTCTGCGCTTGTATGCGTTTACGATGATTGTCGGATTCCTGAACGGGATCCCGGATGTGGTATTCAACTTTTACTTGATTGCACTGGGATACGGCAGTGATGTCAGCGGTCAAATGGCCGGCTTGGTTCGCATGTCGGGGTTCGTTTTTGGGATTCCAATCGGTATCGCAGTAGACCGCTGGGGGAGCATACGAACCATGCAGGCTGGGGCGATTGCCAACATCGTTGTATGGATTGTTCTCGTATTTGCGCCGAATCTGCTGTTCATCCAAATTGCCTATTTCTGTTCGGGAACATTCTTTTCGATTGCAACCGTTGCAGCAATAACCGCATTAAGTGCTTTCGGGAGCACCACAGATCGCGCGCAACTGGTCGGAATGAACTTCACCATCATTACCGTAATGGGGTTTGTTGGCTCACTCGTTGCCGGGTTTTTGCCCGGATGGATTGGTCCGCAGTGGGGGGTTGCAGCGACGGATGTGCTTGCCTATCGTGGGACACTAGCGGTGTTGATCGTTGCCTCTGCAGCAGCATTGCTGCCACTCATTGGGGTTGCAGCACAGACCGTGCAGTTCCACGCCGACCGAGGAGTCCACGGTGAGACAGAGGTCTCTGTCCCGTTGATGAACGTCGTTGTACTGACCGTAGGGTACTTCGTCGTTGGCTGTGCGGGTGGTATCCTGCACCCGTTTTTGAATGTGTATTTGCGTGATTTGTATGCGCTGCCTGACGGTTCGATTGGAATCATCCTTGCAGTGTTTACCTTATTAATGGGTATCGGTGGTGTGTTAGGCGGTCAACTGGTCCACCGCTTTGGGGTTCGCCCAGTGGTGGTCGTCGCGGGTGTATTGTGCATGCCGTTCTGTCTCGGCTTGCTGAGTCCGCAACTTCTCATCGCGGTAGGCGGCTATTTTGTCTTGTGCCTGCTGATTGGGATGGTTTTTCCCTACATGGATATGCTTTTGTTTCAGGCAGTGGCAACGCGTCAACGTGGTGTGGCCAAAAGTATTTCGACGATGTCGTGGTCCCTTGGTTGGGCCATCGCAGCCTATGCCAGTGGGACCATTCAGCGCACAGGGAACTGGGACGTGCTCATTGTCATTAGTGCGGTCGGTTATGCCCTGTGTGGAGTGCTGTTTGGTGTTATTCCGTTCGCCATTGTCCGTCAGCGCAATACACCGCAACGTGTCTCGTGATAACACGGTGTATGGCCGCTGGGATTCTTCATTTGAGATGTTGCATGTACGCTATGGTGCAGTCACACAGAAATATCGAGGTAGAGCATGAATACGATGCGTTCCCAATGGCGTGAGATAACATCCACGGGGTCACCAGCGGTGTATCGAATTCTGGCACACGGTATTCTGTTCGGGTTGTCATTCAGCATTGCTGATATTTTGTTTAACTTTTACCTCAAGAGTTTGGGATACGACAATGCAGTTGCGGGTCAAATGCAATCGGTGTTTCGTATTGCTGGGGTAATCTTTGGCTTCCCAGTCGGGATGTTCATTGACAAAATCTCCGCCAAGCGGATGTTGTACATTGGCATTTTGACGTACGCAATTGGATGGGGTGTACTGCTGGTCTTGGATGGCGTGTCTCTCGTAACGCCTTTTGGTACGCTCAGCCCGCTGGTGTTGATGAATACCGTATTTTTCATCATTGGTGCTGCCAATATGGCCACCTACACCGCGGTTGTCCCGCTGTTATCGCTGGTCATCGAACCGCGCCAACGTGTAGCAATGTTTGGCATTAATGCTGCGGCATCGACGTTGATCGGATTTGTTGGTTCCATCCTCGGGGGGATGTTGCCCGGCATTGTCGCGCCACTCGTCGGGGTAGAGGCCACGTCCGAAATTGCCTACCGAACGGCGCTGTATAGTGTCACCGTTATCGGATTGCTCGCCGCAGTCCCCTTGCTCGGGATCAAAACCCATCATACTCATGGTGCCACGTCGCAGACGGCACGAGTGGAAGCTGACGGCGATAAGCCGATGGTACCGTTTGCAAGATTGCTGTTACTGGTCTCGCCATCGTTCTTTTTTGGGACAGCCGGTGGATTATTTGTGCCGTTCCAAAACTTGTTTTATCGCCAACAATTCGGCATGACAGATGGCAATGTCGGATTGAATCTTGCGGTCGCTGCACTCGCCATGGGTGTTGGCAGTATTCTCGGTGGACCGTTGTCAAAGCGCTTTGGAGTGCGCCAGACATCTGCATGGTCACGCATGTTGGGTGCGCCGTTGATGCTGGCTATGCTTATCCCATCACTGCTCGTTGTGTCGATTTCATATGACATCAATCGGCTTTTGGTGGGAATGACATTCCCGCTGTTCTCCGCACTCATGATGCAAACCGTGCCACTCCGTCAGCGCGGCACCAGCACAAGCATGAGCAGTATGTCATGGTCATTGGGTTGGGCAGGAGCATCGGTCTTGAGTGGCACGATTACTGCCGGTGGCTCGTTCACGTGGGTACTCATACTCTCTGCTGCAAGCTATGTTATCTCGGGAGCATTAATCGCGTTTCTGCCATATACCGATAAACACGATTAGCCACCGAGAAGCCTGCCCGTACGCCTAAACCCCTCGTGCCATATGCGCGAGGGGTTTATTCTGTAGTCGCTTTGACCTTGATGGTACCCGTGGGTGCAGGGAGTGGTATGGCACCCACCACCGCCGGCAGCGCAAACAGCGTGGCGCCGATGAGGCACCCAAGGATGCCCCAATTGACATAACAATATCCAGAAATCAATACCCCAAACAGCCGCCCCAGTGCATTTGCGCTGTAGTACAGTCCAATGTTTTTGGCGACATTCGCTTGTTGCGCATACGCAGCAATCAGGTATGAGTGGAGTGAAGAAGCTACTGCAAAAGCCGCACTATACAGGCCGATTGCCGCGACCATACCCCAGACGGGCAACAACCCAACCCAGACCGCAGCAGCGACCGCCCCGCTCACCCCGATTGGAATTGCCGTGATGAGTGCGGTTGTTCTGCCCGCAGGCGCAGGTCGTCCGTTGAGCATGCGCGGTGTGACCGCTTGAATCACCCCATACGCAATCGTGTAGCCTGCCATCACTGCCCCACTTTGCCAAAATCCCCAACCTGGTGCGGCAGCAAAAAACAATGGCATACCGATCGAAAGCCAGATATCGCGTGAGCCAAACAAAAACAGGCGAGCAACGGAGAGAATGTTCACCGACCTAATGCGCGACAAGAGTCCTTCACGGTGTGTCTGAGACGGTTCTTTTGGATTTTCACGTTGACGG
>CAIPUQ010000158.1 GCA_903868295.1 uncultured Roseiflexaceae bacterium | reverse complement strand
TTCAGCGGGTTTGCCAAAGCGCCATTGCGGACGTTCAACAACGGCAGACCGGCAACTTCGTTTTCTGACACGACGTTGTTGGTAATCAGCGTAAACGCATCGGGGTAGAGTTTCACCTCTACATGCGCGTCTTCGGCCCGCATGATGATGTCAAACAATTCGTGCGATGCACGGCCCGACAACGCAACGATGACCAAATCGACGTGTTGTGCCTTGATGATATCCCCGATATCATCGAAATTGCCCAAAATAGGTACAGACGTTATCCCTGATTCGGGGACGATATCCGACGCAAATCCAACTACGCGATAACCCAAACTATCGTCCCGGGTAATCGACCGATAGACCAATTGTCCGGGCTCGAGTGCACCAACAATGAGCACACGCCGGGTATCCATCCCACGTCGACGCAGTCGCGACAACATTGAGCGGTACACCACTCGGAACAATACGGACCAGAAGAGCACCATCACCCACCCACCGATGAGTAACGACGTCTCGAGTACGACGTCAGGCAACGCAAACTGCGGTGCTAAGAGGTTCGTTACATAGGCAACAAAGACCCCGATTGAGGTCGCCGAAAGCATTTTGAAGCTCTCATCAATGCGAGAAATACCGCGCGGCAGGCTATACATCCCCGCCACCACATAACTGAGGAACGTGGCACCATTGAGTACTGCCACATATAGGATGCGCCCACCTTGGGGAGAATTGTCGAACAACAGTTGACCCTCGAACGACAGGGGCCGGACAAACCAGAACCAGACCAACAGAGCCAAATTGGTCGCCAAGATGTCGGCACAAATCGCGGCTACAAGCACAACAATTCTATTTCGCCAGAGGTGTCGAATCATAATGCGGATCCTCGGGCAGCGCGCTGTGGACGCAGTCGATTACGCAGAAGCGCAGCTTGTTCTGCGAGCGTAATCCCTGATTCAATCAACCAACGGAACGGCAGCGGCGTTGTTGCTGCGTAATACCGTCGGAAGAAAATGCGCATCGCATCGTAGAAATGACGGATGGTCTGCACTGGTTGCTGTCGACTTGCAGCGCGTTTGATGTGATGGACCACGGCATCTGCAACATAGACAATGCGCCAACCATACTGCTTGAAGCGAAAACACCAATCGAGATCTTCGCCGTACATGAAGTACGTGTCATCGAGTCCGCCGACCTCCCGGAGCACCGCGGTCGGCATCACCATACATGCACCAACAATTGCATCAACATCAATCGTCTGGTGTTCATCGACATATGTCATGTTGTATCGACCAAAGCGTTGACTACGTGGGAACAATCGCGCAACGCCCAGCATGCGCCACATCGATACCTCTGGTGTGGGGAATGAACGGCGGCACGCACGGTCTAATGTCCCGTCCGGCAACAACAAGCGCGGACCGACAACGCCGACATCCGGATGTGCGCTGAGATACTCGATCAGTACATCAAACGCCCCGGGTACAACCACCGTATCCGGGTTGAGGATGCATGTATACTCGGGGCCGTCTGCCATGGCCATAATGCGTGACAAAGCGATATTGTTGGCGTACGCAAACCCGCCGTTATGTGAACTTGCTGTTACATGGACCGACGGGAACTCGTTGGCCAACATGCGCAACGAATCATCGACAGAGCCGTTATCGACGACATAGATATCTACCTCACCGCCACGGTACCCATCGGGTATCGAAGCAAGGCAGGCTCTGAGCAATCCGGCAGTGTTGTAGTTCACAATGACAACGGCGAGTTTCGGCATAGCTCTTTACTTTCTTCTCTCCAAATACTACCATCTCCACGCCGACCCGTAAAGAAAACCGTTGAACCCAGCATTGGTGCGAGACCGGCTCAGCAGACCGGTATACTATGAACAGCAGACGAAAAACGAAAGCAGGAGTAGCATATGCGTCAGAATTTTTCGACCCACACCCCTTGGGAAGCAATGGCTGGGTACTCACGCGTGGTCCGCATCGGGAACATCATCGCGGTGTCAGGGACGACTGCATCGAACGCAGCCGGCGAAGTCCAGCACATCGGTGACGCAGGTGCGCAAGCGACCTACATCATCCGCAAAATCGAAGCATCGCTGGCAGAAGCGGGGGCATCGCTCAGCGACGTTATTCGCACCCGGATTTTTGTTGCGAACATCGCGGATTGGGAAGCGGTCGCCCGCGCGCATGGTGCAATTTTTGGGAACATTCGGCCGGCAAACACGCTCGTCAGCGCCAGCATGGTTGACCCCCTTCAACTCGTCGAAATCGAAGCAGATGCCGTCATCGACAATGACTAATCACAATATGCCAGAACTCCCGCTGCGCCACGAGGCCCTCAGTCCGCGCACCCCGAGTGCCCAACCACCATTACTGGTGTTGCTCCACGGCTATGGGAGCAACGAAGAAGACTTGCTCCAACTCGCGCCGTACTTGCCCGAAGCGTGCCAGATTGTTTCGCTACGGGCGCCATTGATGCTTGCACCAGGATCCAATTGCTGGTACGAACTCGCCTTTACGCAAACTGGGATAGTCGCTGACACCACCCAAGCGCTTCAGTCACTGGCAATTCTGCGTGAGACGTACCATGCGGCCATCGCGCAGTATGCCTGTGATCCAGACCGCGTTGCAGTGGTGGGCTTTAGTCAAGGAGCGGGAATGGCTGGT
>CAIPUQ010000157.1 GCA_903868295.1 uncultured Roseiflexaceae bacterium | reverse complement strand
GCAACGTCCACAAGGGCGAGTTACACCTCGCCCGTAAATCCCCACGTCGCCCCTGAACCAATTCGGTCATGCAACGTGCAACAAGGGCGAGGTACACCTCGCCCGTAAATCCCCAAGTCGCCCCTGAACAACTGACGTCATGCAATGACTCCAAGGGCGAGGTACATTTATTTGTATCTAAGGGGCACATGTACGTGTGATTGTTTCTGCGGGCGACGTGTACGTCGCCCCTGAAACAATGCGGTCGTGCAACGATCAACAAGGGCGAGGTACACCTCGCCCGTAAAATCCACTCTGCCCGCTTCTCACGAAGCGGGCACGCTGCATGCTCGTGCTTCTCCCATTAGCTCTCTTCAACCCTTTTGTCAGCAAACTGCAACACGCCGGGGCGCAAGGCTACGACCCACCATGGTACGCTGTTTGTAGTATGCGTTCTGTAGGAGAACGCAGCGTAGCCTGTCAGGGTGCCCATGCCGAAGTCATTGTTGCGCAGCATTGGTCTGTTTGTCCTTGTCTGCATGCTGTATTCGATTGTTCCGCCACAGCCGGTTGCCGCGAGTGGCCAACGCTGTTTCGCTGAGACGGGCTACTGCATCACCGGAGCGATCCGCGATTATTGGGAGCGCAATGGTGGACTGTCGGTGTTTGGCTTCCCCAAAGGGCCACAAACCGAGGAGCTGGTCGAAGGCGTGATGCTGACGGTCCAGTGGTTTGAGCGCGATCGGCTCGAAATCCAGCGTACGGGCGCAATCACCGCGGGCCGCCTCGGCGCACGCCTGCTCGAACTCCAGCAAACGCCGTGGCAACCCGGACCACGCCCCGCACCTGCTCCCGGGTGTCAGACGTTCGAACAGACAGGGTACGACCTGTGCGGCGCGTTCAACCAGTTTTGGCTCAAAAACGGCGGCTTGATGCGCTTTGGGTATCCGATAACAGGACCGTTCCAGACGACCATCGAGGGCAAAGCCCTGACCGTCCAATATTTCGAACGACGGCGCTTCGAATTGCATCCCAACAATCAAATTATGCTTGGACTGTTGGGCAACGAAGTGATGACCAGCCTCGAACAGGCTATCCCGCCGTTCCCCGATGCTGCGACCAACCCATGGGGCAATTTTGTGAGCCGGAACGGCACGCAGCTGATTGCCGGCGGCGCGCCTTTCGAGGTGCGTGGGATGAACTACGTGCGCGCCACGGGCGTCGATGCTTCCAAATGTTGGACGCTCCAGTTCGGCGCAGACCCCGTCTGTCCATGGGACCAAGCGGCCATTAACGCAGATTTTGATCGCCTGGCTGCCCGTGGGGTCAACACCATCCGTGTCTTTTTGAACTACTACGTATTTGGTGGTGCGATCCCGCTCTACGATGCAAACGGTCCGGGGATTGCCCTGCAGCATTTGGACAATTTGGTCGATGCGGCCAACGCACGGGGCATGTATGTGATGCCGGTGTTGTTGTTCAACTATCCGCGCGAACTGCTAGGGCCCGCCCATTACGAAACCGCGTTGGTGAACCATGTCCGCCCGTTGGTTTGGCACTTCGCCAACCGACCCGGGATCATGGCATGGGATTTGTTCAACGAACCCGATATCGGCAGCGAAGTCGATCTGCGTTGTTGGGATTGGGACAATGCTGATTATCCCGAATGTTTGCCGATGGCAATCGAGCGCCAACGCTTCTTGATGGCCATTGCTGCCGATGTCGCTGCCAACGATTCGAATCACTTGCGCACCATTGGGATGGCATTTGCGAAGAGTTATTTCGAACCGGTCGATTCGCCCATCCGGTTGGCCTATCTGGTGGACTTTTATACGTTCCACTACTACGACGATTCGCCATACGACAGCGGGCGATACAAGGCACATTGGTATTATGGCCGGGGCTTCCCGTATGACCTCAACCGATCAATCCAAGAGCTTACCGCTTTGGGGCTGAACAAGCCGGTGGTCGTGACCGAGATCGGATTCCCCTCCAAGCCTGGTGAAGGCAGCCGAGATGCAACGACGTTGGGTCGCGATTTGCGGGAAGCCCGGCAGACGATTCATCGCAATGGTGGCTCGGGGATGGTGATTTGGTCGTTCCAGGATTCGTTTGATGAGCTGTTGGGTGATGTCTATTGGTTCAGGTAAGTTCGTTCGGGGCGACGATCACGCAGAGACGCTGAGAACATGAGTGCGCAGAGGAATGAGGAGTTTAGGGTGTTGAACCATGGGATGGCGGCTCGTCGTCTTTGTAGTTGTGTACGACACGCCGAATGCCGTTTTTGAGCAATTCTTCGCCGAAATTGATGAGTAGCCCGACAGGGATATTCATCAATTTCATATATGTCAGCAGCTGCTTTGCATGAACGGGATGCAAGGATTCTACAGATTTTAACTCAACGATAACCAGCTGCTCGACAAACAAGTCCACTCGGAACGCATTGGTGTATGTGGTTCCTGCATAGAAGAACGACACGGGATGCTGAGTATCAAGGGCTAAACCTCGGTCGCAGAGGCTTTTTGCCAAAATTTGCTCGTACACCGCTTCGAACAGACCGGGTCCAAGGTCTCGGTGGATTTGCATGGCACAATCGATGATTATGCCTGTTATAACGTTTTCTCTGTTCATATCTATACCTTACATATCTTCGCATAGCACCTATACCGTTTCGGAACACTGAAAAGGTACGCTAAACAATGAATTTCGTATCTTACTCTGCGTTCCTCTGCTTCTTCATGCCTCTGCGTGACCGTCTCTCTGTATGTAATTGACAAAATCCTCTCCTACCAGCATCATATGCACGCACAACCCACAACAAGGAGGTCGATGATGATCCCAATTGCCAAGCCTGGTGTAATGACCGAGCACGAACGCTTCATGTTCGACACGTTCGGGTACCTCGTGATCCCTGACGCCCTTTCACCTGCCGAGGTAGAAGCTGTATTGGCTGCCTCGCGCCGGGCGCACAGTGCCTACCCTGCCGGAGAATGGCGCCAACTCGGCCACCTCTACGAGACCGAACCCGCCATCGAAGAGCTGATTGACCACCCCTCTGTGCTGCCCAAAATCCGCAATTTAATGGGCGATTATTTCATTTTGCAGAGCACCTGGGCGACGGTCCAACCGGCCAATACCAAAGGTGGTGGCTACCATCAGGACGGCTCGGGGGTATACGAATTCCGCCGCTTGTCATCCGCCCAAACCCCCATCATGCAGCTCCGGGTCGG
>CAIPUQ010000156.1 GCA_903868295.1 uncultured Roseiflexaceae bacterium | reverse complement strand
CTTTGGGAGTGAACAACGGCAGGCCGGCACCGACGTCTTCGGAGAAGTAGAACAAGCCCAGTTCGCGGCCCAGCTTGCGGTGGTCACGGCGCTTGGCTTCTTCGAGTTGGAACAAGTAGTGCTCGAGCGCCGCTTTGGATTCCCACGCGGTTGCATAGATGCGCTGGAGTTGCGGGCGCTTTTCGTCACCGCGCCAGTAGGCACCGGCGACGCTCATCAACTTGAAGCCGTCAGCGGGGATTTCTTTGGTGTTGGCCACGTGTGGGCCACGGCACAAATCCTCGAACGTGTCTTGTTTGTAGGTCGAAATAACGACCGCACTGCCGTTGGCGGCGCCGCCGTTTTCGTCCTGCCCGGCTGCCAAACCGTCGATGAGCTCGAGCTTGTATGCTTGATCGGCGAAAATCTGGCGCGCTTCGGCGGCGGTCACTTCGCGGTACACAAAAGCGTGTTTGCCGTTGATGATGCGGCGCATGCGTGACTCGATGTCGGCCAGATCGTCTGGCGTCAAGGCGCGCGGCAGGTCGAAGTCATAATAAAAGCCGTCGTCGATCGGCGGACCGATGGCGATACTGGCAGCGGGGAAAATCTCGCGCACCGCTTGCGCCATAACATGCGCCGCCGAGTGGCGGATTTTGTAGAGTTGGTCGTGCACAGCTGACATGCCCTTTGGCTCCTCACATACAGATACCTGTTTATCTGTGTCTATTCTACCACGTGCGTTTTTTTACAGAAAACGGGCGAGGTGTCGGAGTCTACGCGCGAGGTATCGGGGTTTACGGGCGAGGTCGTCATGCCCCGCGTAGCGGGGTACTCGCCCCTGAACGTCGTTGCATGTCCACAGCTGATCAGGGGCGACGTCGGGTGTTGTGGCGGGCGAGGTTTACCTCGCCCATGGGGGTCTTTGTACCGCAGAGGTCGATCAGGGGCGACGTCGTCATGCCCCGCGCAGCGGGGTACGTCGCCCGTAGATGATAGACTCATAGCAACACACCACCATCAAAGGTACACCCATGACACTGCAATTGACCCTTGTCACCCTCGTCGTGCCCGAATACGACGCAGCGATTGCCTTCTACACCGGCACCCTCGGCTTTGTACTTCTCGAAGACACACCGCTCAGCGCGACCAAACGCTGGGTGCGCGTGGCGCCATCCCCTGACAGCGCGGCATTCTTGTTGGCGCAAGCGGCAGCACCGGCACAACACGCTGCAATCGGCAACCAGACCGGTGGCCGCGTGGCGTTCTTTCTGACGACCGACGATTTTGCACAGACCTATGCGCGCTACCAGGCAGCCGGCGTGCTGTTCCGCGAGCAACCGCGCCACGAAGCATACGGCTGGGTTGTGCAGTTCACGGATTGCTACGGCAACCACTGGGATCTGATTGGACCGCACTAATCATCGGTATGGATGCAAAAAACCCATGGTGCTCGGCACCATGGGTTAGTTCTATTGATTGCATCGTAACCGTCGTTACTCGGCCGCGAAGGTGACTTCCAACGCACCGTCGAGCACACGTATCTGCTCGATTGGCGTCGCACCAGCCAGTTGCTCGTTGATTGCCTGCTGCATGAGCGGGACGATTTGGGTAACGAGTGTGCCCAACATGCCGTCCATCTTGGCGTCTTTAATCACCACGAGTCCTTTTTCGGCCACCAAATTACAATGCAACACACCACTCAATGGACCTGCAATCAACTCGACCGCGACGTCGTCCTTGAGGAACGTCACTTTGCCCACTTTGGCAGGGCTATCTGCTGGCGTGGTCAGCTTTTCGTTTATCTCGGCCTCGGTAATTGTGACGACCTTGCCCGGTACCGCATCAGCCGCATTGGTTTGCTCAGCATCGGCGATTGTCGCCGTCGGTGCTACCTCCATCGTCGGCACGCTGTTGTCGTTGGTGGCGGGTTGTTGACCGCTGTACCACAAGTACCCGAGTACCAACACCAACAAGATAATCAACAAACGCAGATATTGCATGATTTCCTCTTTCGTACGGGATTCGTTCGTGCACCGGCGACCGCATATCAATGGTCTGTGCCGGCGTTCACTAAAATTGTAACATAGCGCATTCAGACGATAGAAAAGCACTGTATGCTATACTGAACGTGGTTTTTGGTGGGCGGAGGTGATGATGAATCCTTTTGATTTTGCAACACTGCTCGTGTGCTTTATTGCACTCGGGTTCGGTTTTTTCTACGGCGTACTGCGCATGATTGTATTCGCCATCTTGGCATACATCTGCCTCGTGCTGTCGGGCCTGTACTTCCAAACCTTCGGTGACATGTTGCATCTCTATGCAAATATTAACCTGCCCGAAAGTCATGCAATTGCATTTTTGTCGACGTTTTTGGTGACGTTCGTCGTGCTGTCCGCAATGGGGTTATACACCTTTCGCTCGATAGCCGGTGATCAACAG
>CAIPUQ010000155.1 GCA_903868295.1 uncultured Roseiflexaceae bacterium | reverse complement strand
TTCTCTGCGACCTCTGTCTCGCTGCGGCTCTGCGTGATCGTTGTGTCGTATTGCGGGCGAGGGGTAATCTGCGGGCGAGATACCCCGCTTCGCGGGGCATGACAATCTCGCCCCTGGTTAACTCTGTGTGGAAACTGATCACTGATACCTGCACACTGATAACTCTGTTGCTCGCCCCATCGGTGTCTCTGCGACCTCTGTCTCGCTGTGGCTCTGCGTGGTCGTCCCCGTTCCAACCCGCCCCACGGCATGCGTGTGCACCAAGGTGCATGAGCACGTGGGGCAATGAGTTGTTATTTCGAACTTACAGCATTACGCGGGGCTTTTTGCTAAAAGCCCCGTTTTCGGCTTGAGGGGATTTTTGGTCGGCATACATGCAATAGCGTTTGTGAAATTTAACAGAAAAATGTTTGCATTTAACGCGGAGCATCTTTACATTTAACCTATACTGTATACAGTAAAAGCTGATCAGAGTTCTATAAGAGAGGCAGTGAACTGCTATGCAATCTCGTCGCCAGTTTCTCCGTTTGGCTTCAACCGCAGGTGTCGTTGGTTTGTTGGCGGCTTGTGGTACCACAGCGGCACCGCTCGAAACAAAAGTAACCTCGCAAAGTACGGGTACCTTGCGTTTGGTGCATACATTGGAGTGGGCGGGCAAAGAGGTACTGCATCCCGCATCACCTGTGAGATTTTTCCCTACGATTGAATTACTCTACAACAGACTCGTGCGTATGGATGACGCTGGACAACTCAAACCCGAACTCGCAGAATCGTGGAAGTCAAATGATGCTGCAACAGAATGGACGTTTACATTGCGCAAAAATGTAACGTTTCATAACGGCGCGTCATTCACTGCCAAGGATGTGCTTTACACCTTGAATACGGTGATGGATCCCAAACTCGAATCACCAGGAGCAGCGGTCTTGGCCCTTGTGAATGCGGCGAAAGTCACGGCTCCCGATGATCATACTGTGGTATTTCCGCTTAACCAACCACATGCCGATTTCCCCCTCTTGTTGCTCCATTACTCCATGTACATCATTCCGGACGGGATTGGTGAGGCGATTAACACGACGGGCATCGGCACTGGGCCATTTATGCTTACGCAATTTGCACCGGAAGGGAAGACTACGGTTGTCGTAAATCCCACATACTGGGATGGTGCTCCGGGTGTTGCACAAGTAGACATCGTGGGCATTGCTGACGCCGAAGGACGTATCTCTGCATTGTTGGCTGACCAAGTCGACTATTTGGAAGACGCAAGCCCGAGCAGCATCACATTGATTCAGCAAAAACCTGACTATGCATTAATCAGTTTGCCAGCGGGTAGCTGGCCAGTCTTTGTGATGAACACGACCGTCGCGCCGTTTGATGACACACGCGTGCGTATGGCCATGAAGCTGGTGATTGATCGCGATGCAATGGTGAAATCGGTACTCAATGGCTATGGGAAAGTCGCTGGCGATCATCCGGTGTGGCCTGGTGACCAATACTACAAAGAAGTGCCCCGCCCGCGCGATGTCGAAAAAGCCAAAGCGCTCCTTGCGGAAGCCGGTTTCGCCAACGGTCTTGAAGTGACGCTCTATACGTCGGACATTGATGTCAATATGATCCCGATGACCGTCCTGTACAAAGAAATGGCAGCAGAGGCTGGCATCACGGTCAATATCCAGCAAGAGGCAGCTGATGGATATTGGAATGACATTTGGATGAAGAAGCCCTTCTGTTGTTCCTCATGGGGTGAGCGTACTGCAGACCAAGTGCTGAACGAAGTCTATCGCTCGGGTGCGACGTGGAATGAAACGTTCTGGAGCAACGAGACTTTTGATGGACTGCTTGATCAAGCGCGCCAACAGCTCGACTATACGCAACGTAAGGCTCTGTATCAACAGGCGCAACAGCTGTTGTCAGATGAGGGTGGAGCCATTATTCCGTTTTTCACCGATACATTGTCAGCAGCGCACAAGCGTGTCAAAAACATCAACACCCGTTTTTTTGATTATGCCAAGGTAACTATAGAGGCCTAGACGAGCATTCAGGATAGCGCATGGTATTGTTTGTTTTTCGGCGGCTTATCACATCATTGGTGACGGTATTAGTGGTCGCGGCAATGATTTTTGTCGCGACCGAGGTCTTGCCGGGTGATGTCGCTACAGCGGTGCTTGGGCGTGAAGCAACGCCCAAGCGACTGGCTAGTTTACGTGCGCAACTGCAGTTAGATCGACCTGCACCTGAGCGGTATAGGGAGTGGTTGTTCGCATTTGTGCAGGGTGATTGGGGGCATTCATTAGCACGCCCTCACATAGAAATTCGCCCTCTCGTCATTGAACGTTTACGCAACACGCTGTGGTTGAGTGGTATCGCAGGTGTACTAGGTGTGGCAATCTCGTTGTTACTGGGGATCTATGCGGGACTTCATCGCAACAAATGGTTTGATACGATCGTTTCGACGATTTCATTAATCGGGATGAGTTTGCCCGAATTCGTCATAGGTTCACTGTTGATGCTGTTATTCGGTGTGGTATGGGCACTGTTACCGGCGGTGACTATTGTGCAGCCACAAGCGACATTGCTCGATCTCTTGCCCAGTATGATTTTGCCAGCGCTCACGTTAATAATTGTGATGGTTGCCTATATTCTTCGTATGGTGCGGAGTAGCGTGATCGATGTCACACAAAGCGAGTATGTGCAGATGGCGTATCTCAAGGGGGTTCCACACCGTCGCGTGGTCTGGCAGCACATCATACCGAATGCACTCATTCCTACTATAAATGCAATTGCACTGACTGTCGCTTGGTTGATTGGGGGCGTCGTCGTCGTCGAAACAGTATTCAATTTCCCCGGCATTGGTCGACTCCTGACGTCGGCGGTGAGTGACCGTGACTTACCCTTAGTACAGGCCCTCGGGCTTGTCGGGGCATTTTTTTACATCGGCACGAATATGATTGCTGATTTGATGACGCTGTGGTTGACACCACGGCTACGTACGCAGTATTGGCAAAATGCTCATGAGAATTAGCGTGTTCAAGTGGGCCCAGCGAATATCGTTGTCGGCATGGATTGGAATCGTATTACTAACCATGCATCTCGTTATGGCTGCTTGTGCGACATGGCTTGCTCCGTATGTACCTACTGCTATTGATACAAATAACATGTATCAGTCACCATCGATGCTGCATGTATTCGGCACTGATCGGTATGGGCGTGATATTTTGTCACGGGTCATCTATGGTGGGCAGTTTGCATTGTTTATCAGTATGGTGAGCGCAGTGTTGTCCGTAATGATCGGAAGCATTATTGGCGTCATCGCGGCATATGTAGGTGGATTCTTCGATGAAGTAACGATGCGTGTCATTGATGCGATCATTTCAATACCGGGAATTTTGCTGTTGCTCGTGATTGTGACAGGGCTTGGAACTGGGACGTCGGTCATTATTTTTGCGATGGTGCTCAGTTACATGCCTGGAGTGGTACGTGTGATTCGTGCGACTGCACAAGAATATGTCACCCGTGACTTCATTTTGGCGGCACGCCTCCGTGGTGAACGCGTAAAAAACATCGTGTGGGTTGAACTCATGCCGAATATCCGTGATGTCCTGTTGGTGGAATTTGCCATGCGGGCCTCGTGGATTGTGTTATCTGTCAGCGGTTTGTCGTTTCTTGGGTTCGGCGTGAACCCGCCGACACCTGATTGGGGATTGATGATCAACGAAAATCGTTCGGTGTTGGTTTTGTCTCCGTGGGGGACTATTTTTCCCATGATTGCCGTTGCGACTCTCGTGGTTTCATTGAATCTGGTGTCTGACGAGGTCGCCAAAATGTTCGGAATTGACCGTGGTGTGCGGCGATGAACAAACATTTACTGGATGTAGATAGGCTGACTATTGGTTTTCCGAATGTGGATAATGTCTTGAATCATGTGGTTCGCGATGTGAGTCTGCACATAGAACCTGGTGCACGTATCGGGGTGGTTGGTGAGTCTGGCTGTGGCAAAAGCACGCTGGCATATGCCATGTTGGGAATGATTCGTGGTACAGGCGTACGTGTGCATGGATCGATTACATACGATGGCGCGCAGCTTTTTGAAATGACACCAGCTGAGCTCCAACGACTGCGTGGTGTGGGTATCGCGTTGGTGCCACAAAACGCGGGTCAATCGTTGGCGCCACATCATACGGTGTATCAACAAATCGCAGAAGTGCTCGACATTCATCACCATATGCAGAGCGATGCTGCGTGGCACCGCGTCGTACAACTCCTCGGTGAAATGCGCTTGCGTAATCCGGAACAGGTGGCACGACGGTATCCACACCAGCTTTCGGGAGGGCAACAGCAACGAGTGGCGTTGGCGATGGCACTAGCGGCCAAACCCAGCGTGTTGGTCCTCGATGAGCCGACAACTGGACTTGATGTGACCACGCAGGCACAGTTGCTCGCACTGTTGCAAGAATTGACGAATGACACACAGATGGCAATCGTCCTCGTGAGTCATGACCTCGGAGTGATTGCTCATACGTGCCAACAAGTGGTGGTCATGTATGCAGGCGAAGTGGTCGAAACGGGTGAGACCGAACGTGTATTTCGCCAGCCCTATCACCCGTATACACGTGGCCTCATTGCCGCCATGCCGCAACTGAGTGCGGACGGTTTGCCACAGGCAATGATGGGGCAAATGAATACTTCGGTAAACCGAGCCCAGTGTGTCTTTCGTGAGCGGTGTGACTTTGCACAATCTGATTGTGCCACGCCACCTCCCCTACGATTTGTGGAAGATGCCCGTGCAGTGCGCTGTCATCATTGGCAAGATGTGTCCGCGCGGAGCAATCGTGCAACTGAATCGCCTATCGTGCTCGAAGAACTGCGCACCGACGATGTCGCACCAATCCTCGAGTTGCGCCATGTGTCAGCCACGTACCAGCAACCGTCGTGGCGTTGGTGGATGCGCGCGACGCCTAATCTGGTGGTCTCGCAGGTCGATATATCGTTGGCACAAGGGCAAACATGTGCAGTGGTCGGTGAAAGCGGGAGCGGCAAATCGACATTGGCCCGCGTCATCACGGGGCTTCATCAACCTGCGGATGGTGAGGTCTATTTGGCACAATCGCTCTTGCCAACCATCGCGACACGACGGAGTGATGAACAACGACGGCGCATTCAACTTGTGTTCCAAAATCCTGATCTGTCGTTGAATCCACGGCACACGGTCGCCGAACTACTGTATCGTCCACAAGCTGTGTTTTTTGGGCGGTCACGCGCAGAGGCGCAATCACACAGCATCACCATGCTCGAGCGCATGCGTCTCGATGAGCAGTATCTCTCACGATTCCCCCAACAATTATCTGGTGGAGAAAAGCAACGCGTGGCCATTGCGCGGGCATTTTTGGCAGAGCCAGATGTGGTGGTGTGTGACGAAGTCGTCTCGGCGCTGGACGTCTCTGTGCAAGCGGCGTTGCTCAGCTTGTTGGTCGAAATTCAACAACTCCGCAAGACCGCCTATCTGTTTATCGCGCATGATCTTGCTGTGGTGCGTGCTATTGCCCACACCGTGGTCGTATTGTTCGCTGGGCATGTGTGCGAGAGCGGTTCTACGAAACACGTATTTGCAAACCCACACCATCCCTATACGATGGAACTGTTGCGTGCAGTACTCACCATACCTCCGCGAGTTTTACAGACACGTGGAGAACATTCTGTAGAGAAAACCCCGCATACCACAGGGGGGTGTGCTTTTCAATCTCGTTGTCCCATTGCTATTCACCAATGTACCCATATTGTGCCTCCATGGCAGAAGGCTTCGGAACACCATTCGTATCGGTGTCATCATCCGTCTGACGTGCTGATACAGCTTCGCAGTCAATTATCGCTACCAACCACAGAGGAGTAAACTATGAATGACTCTATGCGTATGGGTGTGTCGTTGCCATCAGTTCATCTGCCCGAACATGTAGATTGGATTATTGCCAATCAACGTGACCTTGAAATCGATGATCCATTTTATTCGGATACGTTGGATGAAGATTTGGCCACGCGTGTGAGCGAAATACGCACAGCCTTGGCATCGTACACCGGACGTCTTGGCATACATGGGCCAACAGAGAGTTTACCTATTCTCTGTGATGACTTGATGGTCAAGAAGGTTGTGCAGCATCGTTTGCGCCAGGCGTTGGAATTTGCGTCGCAGATTGGTGCCACTCAAATGGTATTGCATAGTCCATTTGGATGTTTCGGGCATCCACAGATGGTACATTCGCCGAACACCGGTCTGTACAAAGAAATCGCCGCCGTGCACAATCTGTTGGACCCGATTGTTGCGCAGGCAGAGTCGCAGTCATGTCAAATAGTGCTTGAGGTCTGTAGCGACGTACATACGCGTCCACTCATCGAATTAGTACGTTCTTTTGAATCAAAATCGGTACAGCTGAGTGTCGATGTAGGGCATGCCCATGTCATGCAACAATTCGGTGGACCCGCGGCAGATCAGTGGATTTTTGAGGCGAATGACATCTTGGCTCACGTACATCTACAAGATACCGACGGGTTGTACGATCATCACTGGGCTCCTGGTGATGGCATCCTGTGTTGGCATGCAGTGTTCCGTGCGTTACAATCGCTGTCGCATTCTCCACGGTTGATATTAGAAGTATCACCGCATGATGTGATGCGAGGTCACGCGTATTTGTCCCAAAAAGGGCATGTGTATTAGTCTGTACCCAATGAGAGACGCAGATTGCGGGCGATGAATGGGGTTTATATTACGGGCGAGGGGTTTCATTTACGGGCGAGGGGTTTCATTTACGGGCGAGGGGTTTCATTTACGGGCGAGGCATGCCTCGCCCCTGGGTGCATGACTATCTCGCCCGCCGGAAATATATACAGGGGCGAGGTATACCTCGCCCGTCATCATCATCATTGCGGGCGAGCGGAGGTTCATTTCCGAGCGTAGCATGCCACGCTCCTACGGGGTATCCTGACTGATTTCTGATCACTGATACCTGATATCTGATCACTCCGTTGCATGCCACGCTCCTACGGGGAACTACGCCCGCAAATATCCCAGCTGCTGCAGCGCCGGCAACACCGTCCCACCCAACAAGGTGATACCAACAGCCGCGTCGCGCAGGCCATGTGGCGTGCCGAACTCGATACGGTCGACGCCCGCGGCATACAGGCGCTCGCACTGGGCAATCAGGTCGTTGCAGTCGCCGGCGAAGGCGAAGCGGTCGAGTAACTCGTCCGAGATAAGTGCTGCCCCCGCGCGGAAGTCGCCCCGATCGGCGCAGACCCGCAAGCGCGCAATCAGCTCGGGCTCGACCGACACACTCGGGTCCAGCGGCACCACCACCGGCAGATACAACACCGCCGCCTCGCGGGCAGCCTGGCGCGCCTGGGCACGATCCGCGTCGACCACCGTCACCGCGCCGAGGGCAATGCCCACACTGCCGGGCCGGCGCTGGGCCGTCTGTTCGCCGTTGGCGATGTATGCGCGGATCACGGGCACCACGTCGGGATTGGCCGATCCACCCACCTTGACCTCGTCGGCCACCTCGCCGGCCAGCGCACACAATTTGGCGCCCCACGATCCAATCATGATGGGGATGGGCTGGCTGGGCAGCGGGTAATCTGCTTTGACATGCGCGGCCAGCCGATAGACCTGCCCGTCATACCCCGCCGGTTGACCGCTCCACAGGGCACGCACGATGGCGATGGTTTCGCGGATGGCCTGGATGGGCTTGTTGGGCTCGCTGATGCCATAATCGTCCAACCAGGCGCCGCGCGCGATACCCAAATAGGTGCCGGCTTGGGCATAATCCGCTAACAACGCGGCGTCGGCGGCGATGTCGATGGGGGCCATGCGGGCCGGCGAAATCGCCGCGCAGCCCAATCGGGCCCGCGTGATGTGCGGCGCCATCAGCATGAGTGGCCCATAGCTGGTGTGGTACGGCGCATCGCAATAGACGCTGACGGCATCGAAGGCATATTGGTCGACGTGTTTGGCGAGGTCGATGTAGGCTTGGGCGCGTTTGTTGGTTTGGAAGGCGATACTGACGGTCGGCATGCGGTCCTCTCAGGTCAACGATTCGCTGTCCATGCGGTGCTGACGGATGCGCTCGATCTGCATAATCAGGCGCTCCTCGGGGTCGGGGCAGGCCACCAAGGTATCGCGCTCGAGCCAATCGTTCTCAGCCAGCAGGCGCTGCTTGGCCGGCAACAACGGCATGACCGCCGCCATGGCATACAAACAAAAGTGTTTGCCGGCGGGGATGCGCACGTGGCTACTGTTGGTCAGCTCGAAGTAGTCGCCCACGGCCAGATCACAGACCGAGCGCCCCTCGATGGCCACCACGGTGATGCGCAAATCATAGATGTCGAACGGCAGGGGCATGACTCACCTCGGTGTGTGTGCGGAGCGCGGTGCATGCAGGCGCTGGGGTGGGTGCGAACCGCGCGGTGGATGGTTTTCATACCCGATGACGAGCCAGCAATCGACCCACCTCGTACGGTGGACCTCCCGGTGCGCGCGGGTACACCCTTTTCCCATGACGAATAAACGCTCTGCGTCGCATCCCAACGCCACCCCCAGAGAGGAGGCGGCGCCGGCAGACGGGGAGCGGCTTACCAGGATGGGCCGGCTTCGCCTTTGCGCGATTTGTGGCCGTAGGCCAGCTCGGCGCCGCCCGACAGGTAGTGATCGACGCCGGTGGTGAAGGTTGCTTCGGCGGCGATGAACAGGCACAGCTTGCCGGCTTCTGTGATGGTCCCCATGCGGCCCATCAGCTGGGCGTTGTCGCCGTACGAGCGGGTGAGCACCGGATCGGGCGAGGCGTCGATGCCGGCCTGCCAGAGCGGGGTAAAGACGTTGCCCGGCGACACACAGTTGACACGCACGTCGTGGGCCGCCTCGTCGATGGCCAGCGCCTTGGTGAACGACGTGATGGCGCCCTTGGTGGCCACATAGGTGGTGGCGTAGGGCTGCGCAATGGTGCCCACCAGGCTCGACATGTTGATGATGTTGCC
>CAIPUQ010000154.1 GCA_903868295.1 uncultured Roseiflexaceae bacterium | reverse complement strand
CGCTTTGGCAATGCAGTGGCAGATATCGTCGCTGGCTGTAGTGACACGCTCGAAGAACACAAACCCGATTGGCGCACCCGCAAAGAAGCCTACATCGCACATCTGAGCCATACCACCCCGTCGATTCGCTTCGTTTCGTCTGCAGACAAACTCCACAATGCACGTGCAATTCTGCGCGATCATTACCGCATCGGCGACCAGGTGTTTGACCGCTTTACCGCCAGCAAAGCAGAGACACTCTGGTACTACCGCTCACTCACCACGGCGTTCAAACAAGCCCAAACCAGTGGCGGCGCACGGGAACTGGTCGAGGAACTCGATCGGACCGTGTCGATCCTCGAGCAACGCTGATTTGTGGCCGACACGTTTTCAGGCCATCTGTCAGCGTCATACGTTGTGCTACGATAAATAGGTACCAACCTCTGGTGTCTGCGTCGACACCATACCCTCACAGTGGAGGCACCCAAATGAGTACACGGACCGTCCCGATGCGCGCCGTCCCCGGCTATTTCTCGAGCACTGATGGCATCCACATCGCCATTCAAACCGGTGCCGATGCGAGCGACGAAGATCTGCAGTTCTTCCAACAACTCGGGGTCGAGTGGGCAATGGTGGGTATCAACCACCCGCACCAACACACCCTCGAGTTCTACAAGGCGTTGGTCAAACGCTTCGATGCGTATGGGATGAAAATCTACCGCATCACCAACCTCGGCGTGCACAACTCCCCCGAAATGACGCTCAACCTCCCCGGCCGTGATGCCAAAATCGAAGAGTTCAAAACCTTCATTCGCAACATCGGCGCAGCAGGTATCAAGTACAACACTTACGCGCACATGGGCAATGGCATCTGGACGACAGGGCACGTGCCTGGTCGAGGCGGCATGAGCTCGCGTATGCTCGACATCACCAATGCCAAAGGCTATTGGGATGGCAAAGTATACGAAGGCGACCTCACCCATGGCCGGCTCTACACCGAAGACGAACTATGGGACAACTACAGTTACATGATTCGCCAGATTGCCCCAGTCGCCGAAGAAGCCGGCGTCTATATCGGTATCCACCCCGACGACCCGCCGGTGTACGCGCTCGGCGGCATCCCACGTTGTATGTTCGGTAACTTCGAAGGCTACAAAAAAGCCATGGACATCGCGAATAGTCCCAACATCGGGGTCTGTTTGTGCATCGGCTGTTGGCTCGAAGGCGGCGAAATCGGGATGGGCAATTCCGTCACGGACGCTATTCGCCATTTTGCCAGCAAAAACCAACTGTTCAAAGTCCACTTCCGCAATGTCACCAATGCAATGCCCGAGCCCTGGGTCGAGACCCTCATCGACAACGGCTACCAAAACATGTACGACGTGATGAAAACACTCCGCGAGGTCAACTTCGACGGCTGCATCATCCCGGATCACATCCCCGCATTCGTGGGTGGACCCAAGGTCGGCACCGCCTACTCGATTGCCTACATGCGCGCCCTGATCCAGGCAGCAAATCAGGAACACTAAGGAAGAAATCAGGTTTCAGGTTTCACAACGATGTATCCCTGCAAAAGCGTTGCTTCTGCAGGGATGTTTTGTGTTCACTGAACGATATCGACCGGTACGGTACCGCTTACGGGGTCCAGATGGTGCCGTCTGGCCAGCGTGACTGGGTCCACTCGACGACTTTGTTCTCGGCGGGGTACTTGGCTGCTTTGACTTCGTCGAAGTCGACACCCCAGCCCGGCTTGTCGTTGACGTACACGTAGCCGCCGTGGACTTCGGGGCAACCGGGGAAGACTTCGTACAAGTTGGGGCCGAAGTGGATGACTTCTTGGATGCCGAAGTTGCGGCTCGACAAATCGAGGTGCACATTGGCTGCATGGCCGATCGGCGACACGTCGCCAGGACCATGCCAAGCGGTGCGCACACCGAATGCTTCG
>CAIPUQ010000153.1 GCA_903868295.1 uncultured Roseiflexaceae bacterium | reverse complement strand
TTGCAGGTCTGCACACCCTCGGTGTGCCCGGCAGGGATGATGGGCGGCGGAGTGACACCGACCGTCGGATCGCTGTATTGTTCGCCGAGGCAGGCCAACAGGGCTTCGGCCATTTCGCCGGCGGACTGGAAGCGTTTGTCGGGGTCGTGCTCCATCGCCTTGACGATGATTTCTTCGAGTTCGGGGGTCACCGTTGCATTCAAACGGCGGACCGAACCACTAATCGGCTGATGCAACGGCACCGGCGTGATATTGGTGAGCAAATGGAGCAATGTCGAGCCCAGCCCGTAGACGTCGGAACGGGCATCGGTTTGCCCCTTGCCGTATTGCTCGGGTGGGGCATAGCCGGCCGAACCCATCGCCACGGTGTCTTTGCTCTGGCCTTTTTTGTGGGTGCGTGCGACACCAAAATCGATAAGCTTGATGACGCGGTCGGCCCGCAACATCACATTTGATGGTTTGATGTCGCGATAGATAATCGGCGGGGTGCGGGTATGCAAATACTCGAGGACCCGCGCAACCTGGATGCACACGCTACTGACCTGGACGGCTGCTAATGGTGCGTTGACGGTACGGATCCGCTCATCGAGCGTCTGCCCCGGCACAAACTCCATCACAATGCAGGGCCACTGGTTGTGGGTAAATATTTCGGAGACTGCAGGCAAATTGGGATGCGCCAAACTGCGGAGAAGCTCGGCTTCTTGGAGGAACAAACGGCGCTGGTCGGACTCTTCGACCGGGCGCATCTCTTCGGTCGGGAAGAGTTCTTTGAGCGCCCATACGGTATGGTCAGCCATACGCATGACACGGTACACCGCCCCCATCCCGCCTCGACCAATCATGGCCAACACGCGATAATCGGAGAGCGCCCCCGTCACTATGCTGTTATTCGCTAAATACTCTCTCATAGACCATTTCGTTCTGCGTGATGGTGTATTTTAGCATTTTCTCGGCATCAGAAAATGAGAAACAGCCGCGATGTTTCGTTCCCGCCCGCTGGCTCTCAATCTAGACGAAACCTAAACAATACATTGATAATCTAGCGTCGGGATGCGGGTATGATAAGAATTGCGGTGACAGAAAGGGACACACATGTTCACGATCAAACGAGTTCTCATGGGACTGATTGCAGTCTTTGCGGTGATTCAACTCATCCCCGTTCAGCGTACAAATCCGCCCGAAGCTGATCCGATTGTATTCACGAATCCACAGGCAGCTGCAATTGCACAGCGTGCCTGCTACGCGTGCCATGCCAACACGAACAGCTGGGACTGGTACGCATATATTGCACCGGTATCGTGGATTTATGTCGATCATGTGATGGAAGGCCGGCAGAAGCTGAACTTTTCGGACATCGCAGCTAGCATCGCCAATAATGCGGAGGGTGGCGAAGGGATGATCCAGCGCGCCCGTGCCGAAGAAGAAACCGCGGGCGGCGAGACGGGCGGGGCTGCAGGAAGCGCAGCCGAGCTCATCGACGAAGTCGCCGAAAGTATGCAAAAAGGCGAAATGCCGCCTTCATACTACTATCTGACACATTATGCGGATGCAACGATGACCGCCGAAGAGCAAGCCATCTTGGTCCAAGGTATGCGCGACGCACTCGCAGGCAGGTAACACAGGGGAGACAATTGGCATGGTGAAAATCGCTTGTTAGTATGCTCCCCGTCGTTCAGCATTCCATCGGCAGGGAGTATACGACGACCGCCGTGCGGTGCCCCATACAGTGCAAAACGCAGGAGAACGTCAGCCACCCAGACCGGAGCATCACTGCATCAAGCGTTTGGATGCAGGGCGCTTCGTTTGAAAGGGTGTCGTGGGTCGGCAACATCTATTTGCATTCATGATTTTCGTATGGTACTATTGAAGCAACGAGTTGCGGGAGTGGCTCAGTTGGTAGAGCGAAACCTTGCCAAGGTTTAGGTCGCGAGTTCGAATCTCGTCTCCCGCCCCATTTCTGAACCGGGCATCGATGCACATCGATGTCCGGTTTTTCTTTCGTACTGCATAGCATAGAGGAGACGCACATGGACATCGGAATCATCGGTCTCGGCCGTATGGGTGCGGGCATGGCGCGGCGCTGGTTGCGGCATGGACATCGCGTCGTCGTCAACAACCGGAGCCACGACCCTATCCGTGAACTCGAGAAAGACGGCGCAGTGGGCGCCTACGACCTGCAATCGCTCGTCGATGCATTGCCGACCCCTCGGGCCATCTGGGTCATGTTGCCAAGCGGTGCGACCACCGAGGCTATGATCGACAATTTGTCCACCCTCCTCAGCCCCGGTGACACCATCATCGACAGCGGCAACACGAACTTCAACGATGACATGCGCCGTGCACCGGTCCTTGCTGCCAAAGGCATCAACTATATCGATCAAGGGACATCGGGCGGGATCTGGGGGCTCGAACTGGGCTTTTGTCTGATGGTCGGCGGTGACACGGCCGTCGTCAAGCGCCTCGAACAAGCCTTCATCGACTTGGCCCCCAAAGACGGCTATTTGCACGCTGGCCCGGTTGGCAGCGGCCACTTCGTCAAGATGGTCCACAACGGCGTCGAATACGGCATGATGCAGGCCTATGCCGAAGGCTTCGAGATTATGCAGGCCCGCAAAGATTTTAATCTCGACATGCATGCCATCTCGAAAGTCTGGAACCACGGCAGCGTGGTCCGTTCGTGGTTGCTCGAATTGGCAGAAGAAGCCTTCAAGCAAGACCCACAACTGAGCGAGCTAAAGGGCTATGTCGAAGACAGCGGCGAAGGTCGCTGGACGATTCAGGCTGCCATCGAGCTCGATGTGCCTGCGCCGGTCATCACGTTGTCGTTGTTCGAACGCTTCCATTCACGCCGACCACACTCCTACGCGGCCAAGGTCCTCGCAGCACTGCGCAAGGGCTTTGGTGGGCACGCCATCAAAAAAGCCGAATAACGCAGGTCCGGTGAGCGGGGCGGGTGAGGTGTGTTTTCGACGGGCGAGGTGTGCGTTTGACGGGCGATGTGTACGTTTGACGGGCGAGGTGTACCTCGCCCCTGATGTTTCCTATCATCCTCAGGAGCTCATGCGTCGCTGCGTGACCGTGCTTCTTCCCTATCCTGTCGCGGTGATGAGGAGTGCGGGAATTAGAGCGGGAAGCGCATCATGACGCACGCATACTGCATTGTTGTGGTACAGTAGGGGCGCCGACGTTGGCGACACACGAGGAGGTGCGACGATGCAACTACCGCAGAGCAAAATTGATTTCTACCAGACCAATGGATTTGTGCAGATCGATAATCTGCTGACGCCAGCAGAGTTGGACGAGTTGTCGGGCGCAATCGACGAGGTCATGCTCGATTCGACGGCAGAGGTCGCCCTGCAGACCGACAAAGCCGGTGGCAACTATTACAAGGTGCTCAACCAGCGCGTCAACACGTGGCGTGACCATGGTGTGATGGCCAAGTTTTCGCTCAACGAGAAAATAGCCCGGGCAGCCATGCAGTTGAGTGGTGCTTCGGGGATCCGCCTTTTTCACGACCATGCACTCTGGAAGATGCCGGGTGACTCCAAGCCAACCCCTTGGCACCAAGACTTCCCGTATTGGCCAATGCACGAACCCGGCGCATTGTCTGCGTGGATTCCCATGCACGACGTTGACGAAGAAAACGGCTGCATGATGTTTGTCCCAGGTACACAAAACAAAGGCAAACTGACGGGTATCGACCTGGTCAATCCGCAGGATATTTTTGCATTCGAAGAAAACAAAGACATCAACCGCAACACCGCGGTCAAAGTACCCCTCAAGAAGGGGCAAATGACCTTCCACAACGGATTGACCTTCCACTACGCCCACTCCAACAAATCGAGCCAGCCACGGCGCGTGCTTGCGCTGATTTTCTTCCCGGATGGGACGCGCTTCAATGGCAAGCCACACGTCATCACCGATGGCAAGGGTTTGGTGGCAGACCAGCCATTCAAGGGCGGGTTGTTCCCACTGATCGTGAAGAAATAGGTAGTAGTTAGTAGTTAGTAGTTAGTAGTTAGTAGTTTTCAGTTTTCAGTTTTCAGTTTTCAGTTTTCAGTTGTTGATTTGGGGGATGGTCTCGTTGTTCCTGTTGCAAGGGGCAATCGCAGACCATCCCTTTCTGTTTGTCCAGACACGACTAGTGCATGGGCGCGGGTGAGAAACGCGGTGCGCAGTGTGGCAACAGGCGGCCCCCGCGCGTGCTCAAGATAGCGCACATTAAAACAAAAAAACCACCACCTCGCCGGAGCGAGATGGTGGTTTGGAAGGGAACGATTAGGCTTGTTCTTCGCTGGCTTCGGCCTTGGCGGCTTGTTCGGCGATGATGCGCTCGATTTCCTCAGGCTTTTTGAGCGAGAGGCCCATGCGCTGGCGCTGGCGGTCGAGGCTGACAATATGTGCCGTGACGGTCACACCAGGCTGGAGCTTGTCGCGGGAGGTGACTGCACCTTCGCCGTCGATTTCGCTGGCGTGGATGAGGCCTTCGACTGCGTCTTCGATCTGCACGAAGGCACCGAACGGAGCCACGTTGGTGACTGGGCCCGAGACTTCTTGACCGATGGTGTAGCGCTGTTCGATGGTGTCCCATGGGTTAGGCAACAAGCGGCGCAGTGACAGGCCGATGCGCTCGCGTGAGGCATCGATTTCGATGATCATCACTTGGACTTCCTGGCCGGGGGACAGGACTTCACGTGGGTGATTGACCCGCTGCCACGAAAGTTCGGAGATGTGGGCCAGGCCATCGGCGCCGCCCAAATCGATGAATGCACCGAAGTTGGTGAGCTGGTTGACACGACCCGACAGGACATCGCCCTGTTGGAGTTCGGACAACAAGCGGTGCTTCTGGGCCTTGCGCCATTCTTGGGTGGCCAAGCGCTCGGACAACACGAGGCGGTTGCGCTCGCGGTCGACTTCGATGACCTTGAGCGGAATGGTCTGGCCGACCATGCGCTGCAGTGCGTGCTGGCGCTCTTCGGCGGCGGTACGACCATGGAGCTGAGCGACCTGTGATGCCGGAACGAAACCGCGGATGCGGTTGAACTGGACCAACAAGCCACCTTTATTGCAGCCGATGACTGCGGACTGGACAATGCCGTTTTCGGCTTGGAGCTGCAGTGCTTCTTCCCAGTCGCGTGCAACTTGAACCATGCCAACGGACAGAACCAGCTCGCCGTCGCGGTTTTCTGGGTCTTGAACATACACTTGGAGCGTGTCACCGACCTTGAGGGTCGTGACAAAATCTTCGCCCATGGTGCGCAGATCGCCGGTGGTGATGGTACCTTCGCGCTTCGAACCAATCGACACGAGGATCGAATCTGCTTCGACCTTCATGATGACGCCTTCGCGCACTTCACCACGCTGCGGACGAGCATAATCATACTCGTTCAGCAACTGCGTCCAATCGAAATGACCTTCTGATCCCTGACTCATAAAAGAACTCTCCTAGGCGGATACTACTAGCTCAGCGGTGGGCCACGACTCCCGCATCGCGCGAATACACAAAAAACCCGGCGTCAAAATCAGACGCCAAGCGCGTGGCATACGATATTATGTCAGTATAGAGTTTTTGCCATGAATTGTCAATGTGACGGACATTACTGTTCGTCATTGTCATGCCATACAACCCTCCCGCAGCTGTACCCGAAGTGAGAGTGCCCGCATGGCAATTGTATTTGTGTTTGTTGACGGAATCGGGCTCACCGATGCCCATAGCGATAATCCTTTTGCAACGACGTCAATGCCGTTTGTGCAGGCGCTGATTGGCGCCCCGCTGCTGAGCAACGCCGTCGGACAGCACCGACATGCCCTGCTCAAAGCAATCGACGCATGCTTTAGTGTGCCGGGGCTGCCCCAGAGTGGCACGGGCCAGACCGCATTGTTTGCAGGGATCGACGCCGTCGGGCTGGTCCAACGGCATCAATCACACTTCCCTCCTACGGCGTTGCAACAGACCCTGCGTGACCAAAGTGTCTTGCGGCGTGCATTGGCGCACGGGAGCAGTGCCTTTGCCAACGCCTTTGATGGCGGATTTTGGGATGCCATCGCCACCCGCAAGCTCCGCAAATCGGCGAGTGTGATTGCAGCCGAGGGTGCGGACGTCCGTTTTCGCACGGTCGACGACTTGGTCGCGGGTCAGGCGTTGTCATGGGACATCACCAACGATGTAATGCAGACGCGCCACCCGGAGCGCGTGTCCAAGGTCGATGCATACGACGCAGGGGTCAACTTGGCGCGCCTCGCACAGGGACATGTGCTGACGCTGTACGAAACGTTCCTGACGGACCTCGTTGGGCACGGCCGGAGCACGGTTGATGCGGCGACCGTCGTGACACGCATTGATCGATTGATCGGTGGGATTGTGGCGACCCTGCGGCCGCAGGATTCGTTGGTGATTTCGAGCGATCATGGGAACTTCGAGTGCCAATCGGACCCCAGCCACACGCGCAACCCGGTACCACTCTTGGTAGTCGGGCCAGCTTGTGATACACTGCACGAAGTAACGGATATCAGTCATATCGCCGACGCGCTCACACGCGTCATGCGGCCCGAGTAGGAGTACCCCATGCGCGTCGGGGTGTTTTACAATCCTTTTTCGGATGCGAGTGTGCGCTTTTCTGAAGCGGCCACGACGTGGTTGCGCGGCCGTGGAGTCGAAGCCTGGCGCAGTGCCTCGCACGAGGGCCGTGACGTGCGCTCGGTCGAGCACGCAGACTTGTTTGTGGCGGCTGGTGGCGATGGCACGGTGTTGCGTGCGGCCCGCGTGGGCATGCGGATGGGTGTCCCCGTGTTGCCGGTCGCACTCGGCCATTTGAACTTCATGGCCGAACTCGAACCAGACACGTTCTATGAGGGGATCAGTACGGTCTTGGATGGCGGTGGTTGGATCGACGAACGCTCGATGATCGAGGGCGTCGTCACGCATGTCGACGGCAGTCCCGATTTGGACCTGATTGCCATCAACGAAATCATCATCACCCGGCGTGACATCAACCGCATCATCAGCATCGACGTGCGCATCTATGACACGCATTTGAACACCTACCACTCCGATGGACTGATTATTTCTACCGCTACCGGCTCGACGGCGTACGCATTGTCTGCGGGTGGACCGATTATGGACCCACGCTCGACAGCGATGGTGATGGTACCCATTGCGGCGCACATGACCAGCATAAAGTCATTGGTCTTGCACGAAGACGCGACGCTCCAGTTGACGCTGCGAGGCCGGCATTCGGCGGCGGTATACGCCGATGGCAATGATCATCACCCGCTCCAAGAAGGCGACACGGTGACAATTCGCCGCTCGCAACGGACGTGTGCGTTCAAACGCGTCTATTCATCAAATACGTTCTATGCGCGCTTGACGCAACGATTGCGACGCGACTAGCGGGTAATTAGCAATTACTAATTAGTAGTTAGTAATTAGGACCACGTGTTTACTTATGACTGTCCTTTTGTACTTTTAATAATTGTGTAAAGAATTTTTACGAGTTCAGTTGCATCGGATTTGAGAGATTGAGCGTTATTCTTTGGGATGAGATTTGCATCTGCAAGCAAACGCAACCAGTATTCAGTTTCACGTGATTCTTTGTAGGCAATTGACATCTTGTGACGGAAATCTGCACGAGATTCAGCACCGATTGCCTCTTCGACATTTGCGCCGACACTCGTCCCTGAGCGAAGTAACTGTCCGAAAAGGGACCGGCTTAACTGATCTGCCCCTTGATCCTTGTAGATTTCAATAATTCGTAACGCAAATTGATAACTCTTGTGTCGGATAATGTTCGGCTGATTCATGTCTACCTCTCTAGTTTGAAAATCAGAGATAGTGTCACACCACGCCATTACCAAATCATTACCAAAACTCCTCAACAAATTACTAATTAGTAATTACTAATTAGTAATTCAGCCACGTAATCCTACACGGATTGAAACTCTTTGCTATTGCGTTTTTTCGAATTCAACGCCGGTAATTCGTTGTTGATTAGCATCTGTTCGACCATTTGGATAAAGACACGTCGATCGCTGGCCCGCACGATGGCTTGCTCGTGCGCCCGCGCGAGGGCAACGGGGTAGCCCTGACCGCGCAAGACTTGGTCATAGACGATGGCATGGACGCGGTCGACGAGGGCGGCGTTTTGGGCGACCCACTGCGGGACTTCGACCCGGGCGATTTCGTCAGAGACGCGCAGATAAAAAAAGTGAATCGCGTGCTCGCGATAGAATTCTCGGTTGGCACGCGCGAGCGACAGTGTGATTGGTCCTCTCTGGCCCTCGGCCAACCGATCGCCATAGACATCTGCATCGGCCATGTCGTCGCATGGGTGGCACGACGGCGCGCGCCCCGCCCGCACATCACTGCACTGGTCGCAGATCGCGCCGCGCCGCTCGGGTAAACGGACATCGGGGCAAAACATCAGACGGACCATGCCTAAGAACTCCGGCGAACGCGGCCTGCTGATGTAGGACGCGACGGGCACCCCGAGTGCTTTGCACCGATCCAGCGCGGCCAAGTATGGATCGAGGAGCGCGGTGCGCACCACGTCCTCCGCATTGGCCAGATTCCAGCGCATCAACGTGCCATCCTGCAAAGCAATCATAGGAATATCGGCAGCGAGATGTTCTGCCGCCAACCCCGCCAGCGCAATGCCCTCTTGGGCGTCACGTTTGGCGTTGAGGAGTTGTCCTTCGATAGGAATACGACGCATCCCATTCGATATGTAGAGGTCTTCGTCTTGGTAGGCTAGCTGGGGTACAGAGGTGAGTATTGCCTGGGGGTCAGCACCGTACCGGATATACACATGGCCGATGTTGATGAGCGCGCAGACGGCCATACCGTGGCGTTCGACATCGAGCTGCGATCCATCCGTCGCCACGATGATGTAGTCCGCTGGTGGAGCGGGAGCATCCCGTGTGGTGTCGAAGGCCTCGGTGGTACGAGCGAGGAGCCACTGCGCGCGGTCGCTGATGGTGACGACGTCGTTCCAGTGTTCTTCGTGTCCGACATGTCGCTCCAACATGGCGCGGATGACACCGCGTTGCCGCAGGCGTTCCGCCGTGCCAGAGACGACATGGGTTGTCATGTCGCGCACCGCACGCGCCAGGGTGATGACGTCCAACGGCATATGATCCTCCTGGCAGTGTGCATGATGCGGGATTTAGGCGCTCTGTTGCATTTCGGCGAGTTGGGCGTCGACGATGTCACGCAGCAACTGTTTATCCATGGTCCAGGTCAGGGGAATTTGGAAGGTGCGTTTGCCGCAGACATAGCCGGTCAGGCGTGGCAGGAAGCTCTCGAACACCGGCACACTCCAGGGGTGGAACATCAGATGTTTTTTGGCGGCTTCCAT
>CAIPUQ010000152.1 GCA_903868295.1 uncultured Roseiflexaceae bacterium | reverse complement strand
TGCGCCTTTCCTCGTTTCCGAGCGTATGCGGGATTAGCGTATCTTTCGATGCGTTATCCCCCACTAAACGACAGATTCCCACGTGTTACTCAGCCGTGCGCCACTCACCCCGAAGGGTGCGTTCGACTTGCATGTATTAGGCACGCCGCCAGCGTTCGTCCTGAGCCAGGATCAAACTCTTCATTCAGTGGTAGAACCTGCGCCGAAGCGCTTTCCCCACCGTTGACAGGGTTCCGTGTTATATGGTCGTCACGATTCAGTTGTGAAGGTGCTGAGGCGATAAAAATCAGCCCCTTAGTCAGGGCTGCGTTCATTCGCTTCGTTTGTTGCCATCCGCTCGGTGGAGTGAATGTGTTTCGCAACGAGGTGTATATTAGCACGCGGTTATGCGCGTGTCAAATCGAGTTTTCAAAGCCCGTCGGGGCGGTCTCAGGGGCTCTCCGGGGCGGCTCTCTGGGGGTAAGGGCGAAAGATTTTTCGCCCTTACCCCCGACCGCCCCTGCCCCCCAACCGCCGCCGTCCTGGCGCAGATCCTGGTCCGCTCGCCGGATTTCTCAGTGTGCGTGACCTACTCCGGCTCCCACGTCATGCGACTGCCCTCGGTGAGGGCGACACCGCGTATGGCGTCACAGAGTAGTGTCGGATCGGGTCGGATAAAGACGACGTCGAGTGCATGATTTTGGGTGATAAGCGACCACATCAAGCGGATTTTGCTGGCCATGCCGCCGGTCACATCGATGCCATACGAGCCAGAAGCTCCGCCGATGACGGTGTCGATGTTGTCGCGATGGATCACGGGGATGCGCGCAGCGTCGGGATGAGCATGCGGATCCGCGGTATAGACAGCGGACTCGCCGACCAGAATGATGCGCGTCGGGGCGAGCGTGGGAATGCCACAGAGCCATTGCAACAAGAGCTCGGTCGATGCAATGCTACACCCTTGTGTGCGGTCAAAGGCGACGTCGCCGTGGATGACAGGCGTCAGCCGATGCGTCAGGGCACGTTCGATGTGGCTCGTATCCCAAGCGACAACTGCGCCTGCTTCGGTCTGAACGGTAGTCGACGGTTGGAGCGAAAAGGCTGGCACATGGACATCGAGCAATGCGTCGACCACGATGCGATTGAGGCGCAAGGCTGCTCCCGCAGTCACCGCAAACCCATACCAATCAGCATCTGACGCGAGGCCGCGGTGGATCCCGTATTGGGCGGCTGCTACATGCCCATACGAACCGCTCCCATGACTCACGACCAACCGCGTCTGCGGCGCCTGCTGCTGTGCGGTCGCAATTGCACGGGCGAGGGCGTGGATGGTAGGCAAATCGGGAGTCTGTGGAATGCGTTTGTCGGTGATGACCGAACCGCCAAACTTGATAAATGTGGTCATGCCGTCCCTCTCATCCTATGGGCGGAAGCGGATGAGCAACACCAATACCGTGAACCCCCAGGTCAGAATCGACGCAGCCAAGGGGATGTCTTTGAGCACGAGTTCCTCTGGGCTGCCCCCGCCACTTTGACGATGGATGAGATACAGATAGCGAAAAATCGCATAAATAACAATGGGAACGGTCACCATCATCACCGGGTACGGCTCGAGCGGCATCGTGCGTGAGGTGAACGTGAACAACGTATACGCAATGATGGTCGCAGCAGTCACGATCGACAGCATCTGATCAATCATCTCTATCGAGTATTCTTGCAATATTTTGCGGTGCGTTGCAGCCCCATCAGTCAACAAAACCAACTCGGCACGGCGCTTGCCCAACCCGAGGAAGATTGCCAACAATCCCATACAGAGCAACAACCATGGTGTAATACCGATGTCGAGTACCAGCGCACCTGCAATGGCGCGCAACACAAACCCGGCCGCGATGGTGAAAATGTCCAAAATGACGATGTTTTTGAGGATGTACGAATACAACACCCCTTGGACAACCAGGTAGGTCAAGATGATCCACATGAAATCGAGATCACCGTCGACCAGCCACGCACCGACAAGCGCAACAACCAACATGACAAACGCCATGAATTGGGCGAGTGGGATCGGTACAATCCCGGCCGCGATGGGGCGGTGTCGCTTGCGTGGGTGGGCCCGATCTTTGTCGACATCTACCACATCATTGAGCAGGTAGATACTGCTCGCAGCGGCACAGAAAATAAAAAACCCAGCGATGACGGTCAGAATAGAACCGGTATCTCGCCAGAGATGTTCTTCGGAAAATGCCAGTGCCCCAAAAATAAAGACATTCTTGATCCACTGATGCGGTCGCATGGTCCGCACAGTGCCACGGACAATTTGCCACAAGGATACGTTCGGCTGCATGGTCTTTCCCTTGCTCTCAATTGGTTCGATTGTAGCATTTTTCGGCACATATACGCGCTTTCGCATACTGCATATGGCACAATGTCTCCAGAGTCACCCCGCAGAGGTTCCGATGCAACAGACGATTGTGATTGCTACCGGCAACGAACATAAACGCGCCGAATACGCTACCCTCCTGGCAATACCTGGGCTGCACTGCCTGTCGTTGCGCGACCTGGGCATCCGTGCAGATGCGCCCGAAGACGGGACGACCTTTGTCGCAAATGCACTCCAAAAAGCCCGCTATTACGCCGCCAAAACCGGCCAAATGACCATCGCAGACGATTCGGGGATCTCGGTCACTGCGCTCAATGGCGCACCGGGGGTCTTGTCGGCACGCTACGGCACTGCTGACCTCGACGACGCGGGGCGGCGCCGGCTATTGCTCGACACCGTGAATGCACTTGACCCCGCCGATCGTTCGGCTGCCTTCACCTGCGTCATCGCGGTCGTACTGCCCGATGGACGAGAATATGTGTGTACGGGGGAGTGTCAGGGGACGATTGCGCGGTCCGAGGCAGGCAACGGCGGATTTGGCTACGATCCGATTTTTTGGCTCCCGAGCCGAGGCTGTACGATCGCCGAATTGTCGCACGACGAAAAAAACGCCATCAGCCATCGTGGGCAGGCGGTTGTGCACTTGAAAGCAATCCTGACCGAATTACTCGGCTGAACCGTCGGGTTCGAGATAAAACCGCAACGGGTAGCCGTTGCTCTGCGCCAATGCGTGTGCCTCGTAGACGCGGTCCGACGCCTCTTGATAGGGCAACACGGTGACCAACGCTTCGCCGTGCTGATGGGCGGTCAACATGACCTGGACCGCCGCGTCGAGCGTCAGTGCAAAAATCCCGGTCAACACCATTACCACGAAGTCCATCGAGGTGACGTCGTCGTTTTCGATGATGACCCGATACGGGCGGTCGTTCACTGCCTGGTCGGCAACCACGAAGGATATTTTTGGGGTGGTGATGACATCACTCATGGCGGTGGAGAACCTCACGAGGCGCGATGGACCGCGACGCCGTCAGGGCCAGCGACCAGTGCTGCAGTGGTCATACCGACAAAAAGTCCCGTCTCGACCACCCCGGGGATGTCTTTGATGGCCTGGTCGAGTGCGCGCGGGTCACTGATGCCGTCAAAGAACGCATCGAGGATGACATGCCCTTCGTCGGTGATTTGGGGCGCACCGTTCCGCAGCCGAAGGACCGTGCGTGCGCCGAGCGCAGCAAGCCGGCGTGCGCAGAGCGGTCGTGCAAAATCGACGATTTCGACCGGCACGGGCGTGACAACGCCGAGGGTTTTGACTAATTTGGCTGCATCGCCAAAGACATAGAATTGGGCCGCACTGGCTGCAACGATTTTCTCACGCAACAACGCCCCACCGAGGCCTTTGATGAGCGTCAATTGGGGGTCGATTTCGTCGGCTCCATCGAAGGCAGCCGCCAGTACCGGGTGGGAGTGCAAATCGGTCAATGGAATGCCTTCGGCGCGGGCTTGCGCGGCGGTCTTCTCGGAGGTGGGCACACCCATGACGTTTCGTAGTGTGCCGGCGCGTAGGCGGTCGGCCAATGCGGCCACGAAGTATGTCGCAGTGGAACCCGTACCCAAGCCAATGACCGTTTCTGATTCAACGAGATCGGCGGCGTAGGTGCCGACGTCTTTTTTGTATTGTTCGCGGATGTCCATGACAACTCCTTGGAAAAGGTTGTTTTGATTATAGACGGAAG
>CAIPUQ010000151.1 GCA_903868295.1 uncultured Roseiflexaceae bacterium | reverse complement strand
GTCCGACAGTCTTGCTCACCGGCATGCTTTCACCAGTGAGCATACTTTCGTCGATGGTCGTGCTGCCAAGCGTAATCGTGCCATCGACCGCGATGCGCTCACTGGGAGCAACGACGATGATGTCACCGCGCCGGATACTCGTCGTGGGTACTTCGACCGCTTCGCCGACACGCAGGATGCGCGTCGTTTTGGGTTGCAAACCGATGAGGGTGCGCACCGCGGTGCTGGCCTGACTGCGGGCCCGGCTTTCGAGCAGTTTGCCGACGAGAATAAGGGTGATAATCATCGCCGCTGTCTCGTAGTAGACATGCCCAACCCCACCAGCCAGCATCAGGACCGTGCTATACCAGAACGCCGCACTCGAACCCAGCACAATCAGCGAATCCATGTTTGCAGTGCGTGCCCGCAATGCACCCCAGGCATGCCGATAAAAGTCCACCGCAGCGTAACTCTGTACCGGGATGGCGAGCACCAAAAAGAGCCAGTTCCACGCGTCTTGGCTGGCCGGTACCATATGCATGTGGGCAATGCCGTATTCGGCCACCATCGCCACGGCACTGCCGATGGGCACTGGTGCAATCAGCCCAAAGTCTTTGGACATCGACAACACAAACAACGGGACCGTTGCAACGATCGCCACCCATAGGCGGCGCCAGCGAACGGCGAGCTCCTGGGCCCGCGCCTGTGCTTCGGCATCGTGGCCATCAACCTGATCCGCAGTATCAATCACCCCGTAACCCGCATGCTGGACGGCAGCGACCAGCGTGGCGCGCGTCACCATGGTGCTGATAGCACTGACAACGGCATGTTCGTCGGCCAGATTGACCTGTGCGCTGAGCACCCCAGGTACTTTTGCGAGTGCTTTTTCGACCCGTGCACTACAACTGGCACAGGTCATCCCGGTGACGGGGAGCTCGATGGTATCTTGGATGACCCCATACCCCGCACGCTCAATGGCAGCCACTGCGATGCCGACGCTCGACCGCGGGGCACGGAACGAGGCATGCTCGTCTGCCAATGTAACCCGCACTTCAGTCACACCGTCGATTTTGCGGAGTGTCTTTTCGACCCGCATCACACAACTGGCACACGTCATGCCGGTGACCGCTAGGTCCACCATAGATTCAGGATTGCTCATCGACCCTCCACCGCCCCGAGGCGGAACTAGACACCCGTCAACGGAATTGCTGTCGAATCAAGCACCTGATAGCCCGCAGAGACAATGGCAGCCACCAATGGCGCACGCTCGAGTGCTTCGCCACGGACAACCACACGCGTCCGATCGTCGTTGACTTCGCTTTTGACGACCCCTGGCACCTGTGCAAGTGCAGCGTTGACCCGCTGTGCGCAGCCACCACACGACACACCACCCAAATTCAATGTGAGTTCTGTCATCACTTCCTCCGTTCGTGCATTACATGCATCAATTCGCCGATAACCCGTTCGCGCTCGGCGGCATCGTCGCTCCGAATCGCCGTCGTCACACACCCATGCAGGTGCCCATCAAGTACCAAGCGACTGACATGATCGAGCGCCTTCTGGACTGCATCGATTTGCATCAAGATGTCAATACAATACGCGTCTTCGTCGACCATCCGCTCGACGCCACGCACATGCCCTTCGATGGTGCGCAAGCGCTTGACGATGGGTGCCTTGTCGTGAGCCATCTCACCCTCCATGCCACCCCCCGGGGAGGGGGTCATAGTGAGTATAGCAGGAGAACATGAGAACCTCCAGAGGGGCAGATCAGCGCGGATTGACACCAGGTACGGCGTCACGCACAATGCAAGGAACGAATACTGCATCAGATACGTCTGAGTAGCAATACCGCTGACTGCGGAGTACGAGCGATTCGCGCGCGAGGAGACTCTATGAAGACCGTGCACAACAGAATCACCATGCTGTTGGCATGTCTGCTCCTCGTCGGATGTGCGATGCCCAGCTGGATGCCAATTGGATCCATCCAGCCGGTGCGTGCCGCAGACAGCGGCTTTCGTCCCGAACGCGACGGATTCGCCTTTGCCAACTACGGCGCAGCACCCGTCACAAACCTCGAAGCGGCCGACATGCAACGCATGTTCGGCAGCGTAGTCTGCACGAACACCGCAGCTGAATGTGTGTTGACACCCACCGCACGCATCTGGATGGAAGAGATGAACCGTGCGATGGCCAACGGCCACTGCGAAGGCATGGCGGTACTGAGCCAATACTTTTATTATGGGATTCTCCAGACCACATCCTTTGGGGCGGCCACACCCGATGCGCTCGTGTTCGAAAACAACACTGCCCTCCAGCGCGAAATCGCTTATTGGTGGGCCACGCAGGCAACCTACCCCACCCGTGCCTATCGCGTCGTCACCGACCCGCGTACGGTGCTCGCCCGCCTCCAAGAAGGCCTCAGCCAAGACGCTGATGTCAACGCTTTGTACACCATTGGCCTCTACGAGCCTGGGTACACGGGTGGTCATACCGTCACGCCCATCGCAATTCGTACCATCGACGACCAGACCGTCGCCATCCAGATCTACGACAACAATACGCCGCTAATCACCCCAGAGATTCTTGTCGATACCGTTGCAAACACGTGGAGCTACACATCAACACATCCTAATGGTTCGGTCGTAGAGTATACCGGTGATACGAATTCACAGACCATGGATCTGACTGCGACTGCACCACGCCTCGAACAACAAGAATGTCCATTTTGTGACCAAAACCCCCTCGTGCGCAGCGTCAACCATCTTACGACCATTCTTTTTTCTGCGACCAAAACTGCCCTGCGTGGATCGACCGATAGGTACTCCGCCTACTTTGTTGATAGCCAAGGCCGGCGTGTCGGGGTGATTCGTGGCACGGTCTACAACGAAATCCCCCAGGCACAGATTACCTTTCTCCGCGGCGCAACGGAACAGTGGTCCGCACAGGGCATGCCCATCCTATCGCTGCCGGCCACCAGTCAGGGGTCGATCCGAGTGACCGGCGCAGCCACAGTCCCCGTGAACATCACTGCGTTCGGCGCAGGGAGCGTCGTCGGCGTACGCAATTTGGCGCTCGACGAAACGGTAGCGAGCGATATTCGACTCGACCAACAAACAGGCAGCGTCGCGATCGCGAGTGCAACCGATGCTGATCCCGATTTCATCGTTGCATCGACGCGCAACGATAAGCGGGTCGAACTTAATGTCAGCAGCGTCCACCTCGATGCAGGAGCCAAAGCGGCAGTGACGATCGATCCAACCGGCGAATCGGTTTCCGTTGCGACCACAGACGCACAACCCGTCGGTGTGTCGACCTCCGTCGAACGAAACGACGGCAGCGCACCGCTCCAGCAAGACGTCACTGTACCGTCAGACGGAGAGACCCAAGCGCCCATCCTCGACGAAATGGAACCAGCCGAAGTCGCGCAGGACCAACCACCACCGGTTATCATCCCCACCGATGTACCGCAAGCGACTGCGACACCACGCATCTCACGCACCCCACGACCAACCCGCTCAGAAGGCACGGACGCCCCCGAACCGACACGCACCGTCCGCTCAAACAACGATAACGTTATGACCAGCACCCCAACCGGCGCTGCAGACGATGACGAAGTCGAAGAGACCAAGATTGTCAAAACCACCGAACCGACACGCACTCCCGACGCGGACGAAGGGGCGAAACAATCGCCCACACGCACGCCGACTGGGATCGTCACTGCAACAGCCAAATCAAAAAAAGACAACGAGGACGACGACGACGAACCGCGCGCCACCAGAACCGTACAAGCAAACAACGAATCCACCCGGACCCCACGCCCGACGCGTTGGTGGAGGAATACCCCCCGGCCCGAAGCAACCAATCGCCCCGAGGCTACCGAACGGCCAGAAGCAACCGAACGCCCTGAGGCTACCCGTTCGCGTGACGGCACCCGCGTCGCCGAACCGACACGGCGCACAGAACCGACCAAAAAACCAGAACGGACCAAAAGACCAGAACCCACGGACAAACCCGAACCAACCGACAAACCCGAGCCGACGCGACGGCTGGAGCCAACAGTAATCCCCGCTGCGACATCACGCCGTGAACCAACCAGTGTGCCCGCAGCGACCATGCGTACTGAACCCACCCGTCGCACAGAACCAACGGAAAAACCCGAGTCCACCAAAAAACCAGAACCGACCGAGAAGCCGGATTCGACCAAAAAACCAGAACCAACCGAAAAGTCGGAACCGACCAAAAAACCAGAACGGACCAAAAAACCAGAACCCACCAAAAAGCACAACAGGGATTCAGATGACTAAGCGCACTGCACGCTACGCAGAGCCGCACGGTGCGCTCCGGAACCGCACGTTTGCAGGGTTTGCTGCTTCTCAGCACCGGTCACTACCGACACGGTATGCGGGTGGGACTTCATGCTAAGATAGTCTCATTCTCCCGTCTGACATGAGTGTTCAAGGAGGAACTGCATGGCTGGGTTTAATGGGTTAGGCTTACACATGGGGAACTTGTCGCGTCTGTCGGACGCACAAAGTCGCTCCATCAGTCCCGAGAACTACGATGGTGCCAAAGGTCGCGGTGGGATGGCCACCGAAGGCACCGGTCTCGTGCACGCACGTGGCCTTGGTCAGGGGTGGAAGATATCACCATCAATCCGCATTGCCTCCGGTGAAACGCGCGAAATCGCAAACATCGACGGGATGGGTGCCATCCAACAAATCTGGCTCACGCCGACCGGCAACTTCCGCCTGCAAATTATTCGCATCTACTGGGACGACCAAACCAACCCCTCGGTCGAAGCACCGCTGGGGGATTTCTTTGCGAGCGGTTGGGGCAAATACGCCCAACTCAGCTCGTTGGCGGTCTGCGTCAATCCCGGCAGTGCATTCAACTGTTACTGGGAAATGCCCTTTCGCCGCCGCTGTCGTATCACCGTCACCAACATCTCAGAAAAAGAAACCACGCTGTATTATCAGATCAACTACACGTTGACCCAGGTCCCCGAAAACTGTGCCTACTTCCACGCCCAGTTCCGCCGTACCAATCCGCTTCCCTATGCCACGGATTACACCATCCTCGAGGGTGTTCGTGGTCAAGGTCACTACGTCGGTACCTACATGGCCTGGGGCGTGAATAATTCAGGTTGGTGGGGCGAAGGCGAAATCAAGTTCTTTATGGATGGCGACACGCAATACCCTACCATCTGTGGAACAGGGACCGAAGACTACTTCTGTGGGTCATATAACTTCGATCTCGGTCCGACCAATGGCGGCTACCGAGAATTCACCACACCCTATGCTGGTCTTTCACAAGTGCTCCGTCCCGATGGCACCTATCAGTCGCAGACACGCTTTGGGATGTATCGATGGCATATCATGGACCCCATCCGCTTCCAACAAGATCTCCGTGTCACCATTCAAGCATTGGGATGGCGTAGCGATGGCCGGTATTTGCCGCTCCAAGACGATATCGCCTCGGTGGCCTACTGGTACCAAACGCTCCCAACCGCACCGTTCCCCGCACTGCCGGATCGTGACTACTTAGAAATCATCTAACATGCAACGCATCGCACTCACGAGTTGGAGCATTCATCCATATTTGACCGACGGGTCGCTGGCACTCGTCGACGTCCCTGCTCGCGCCAAAGCAGCAGGGATTGCAACGCTCGAACTCTGTCACTTCCACTTTACAGATACCTCAGCAGCGGCTCTTGCGGCACTCCGCAGCGCGGCCGCAGCTGCCGAAATCGAGATCTTCAGCATCCTGATTGATGCATACGACATCAGTCAAGCCGATGATACCCTGCGTGAACAAGACATCACGCATGTAGCGCAGTGGATAGACATTGCCGCAGCCCTCGGTGCAAGCCACGTACGGGTCATCGCCGGCGAAGCATCGGCCGACGACAGCGCCGCGTTGCGCCGTTCCATCACGGCACTGCTCCGCCTCCAGGCCCATGCCAGCGCACGCGGGGTGACGGTCTTGAGCGAAAACTTCAAATCGCTCGGCGCGACACCTGCCAACTGGCTGGCGATTCACACGGCTCTGGGGCATGGTGGATGCGCTGATATCGGTAATTTCCCATCCGAAACCCGCGTCAGTGACTTCGTACAGGTCGTTGCCCAGGCGGCTTCGATCCATGTCAAAGCCTCGTACGACGACGCTGGGGCCATCCTCCCCGCCCAAGTCGAACAGTGTCTTGCTGCCGCACGGGCAACGGGGTTTGCAGGGCCAACCACCCTCGTCTACGATCGCCCAGGCGACCGTTGGCACGGGATTGCTGTCTTGCACGAGATTGTCCGACAGGCCTTCGCATAAGCATCCAACGAAGGACCATGAGGAACACCGTATGGTAAGTTGTGACGCCGGGATGTCGCCCACGCGCGGACAGGTAATCGTCAATAATCGCAACGTGAGTTTTCT
>CAIPUQ010000150.1 GCA_903868295.1 uncultured Roseiflexaceae bacterium | reverse complement strand
CGCAACCGATGTCGTGAGTCACTACGTCAACTGGACCGATCGCAACACCTGCGTCTTGTTCGGTGATGGCGCTGGGGCTGTCGTGCTCGAGGCAACGGACCAGCCCTACGGGTTGTTATCGTCCGACATGGGCGCTGCTGGCGATCGCGAGGATTTGTTAATGGTCGAAGCAGGTGGTACCTGCCTCCCATTGACCCCTGATGTCCTTGCGACCGATCGCCGCTTTTTGACCATGAACGGCCGTGAAATCTTCAAACTCGCCGTCCGTGGCATGGAAGAATCCTCGTTAGCCGCATTGCAAAAAGCACACCTGTCATTAGCAGACATCGCCGTTGTGGTGCCGCATCAGGCCAATCGCCGCATCATCGAAGCGATTGCCGATCGACTCGCTGTCCCGATTGAACAGTTTTATATCAACCTCGAACGGTATGGGAATACATCTGCAGCGACCATCCCGATGGCCCTGACCGAGGCAGTCGCCGAGGGCGTGATTCAAAACGACACAAACATATTGTTGACCGCATTTGGGGGTGGGCTGACGTGGGCATCTGCAGTGGTGCGCTGGGGTATCCCGAGCGTCCGTCTGCCCGTCAAGTCGTAGCGGTACGAGAAAGGAGCACACGTGACCCGTGCATTTGTCTTCCCTGGCCAAGGAGCACAGGTAGTGGGGATGGGTCTGGCGGTGGCGCAGGCGTTCCCTGCTGCTGCAGAAGTGTATCGTCGCGCCGATGCAGCGTTGGGCTTTTCGATCGGCGACATCTGCTTCCATGGTCCTGACGACGTCCTTACCGCTACCGAAAACACACAACCCGCGTTGGTGACCACCGAGCTGGCCATTTTGGCCGCACTCGCCGGCAGCACCGAACAGATTGTCAGCTTCACTATGGCACAGGCCGCGCTCGTGGCAGGTCATAGTTTGGGCGAATATAGTGCGCTCTGTGCAGCAGGGAGCCTCAGCGTCGAAGACGCGGTGCGTTTGGTACGCACCCGTGGTCAACTGATGGCGGCTGCCAACGCGGGCGGTATGGCGGCTGTTATTGGGCTCGACGATGCCCGTATCGACGAAATCTGTGCGTCGGTGAGCCAAAAAGACAACGCCGTCGTGGTTGCAAACTACAATTCACCCGGACAGACCGTCATTTCGGGTCACGTCGCTGCGATTGAACAAGCAGCTATCTTGCTCAAAGAAGCAGGCGCTAAACGCGTGTTGCCACTGAACGTGAGTGCGGCGTTTCATTCACCGTTGATGCGCGACGCAGCCCAACAATTGGCGCATGTGGTGGCGCAGACCACCATCAATATGCCCAAAGTCACCGTGATCGGCAACATCCATGCCAAGCCGTTGGTGGATGTGACCGCCGTCGGCGCAGAACTCCCCGCACAGGTGACCTCGGCGGTGCGCTGGGTCGACACCATTACCTACATGGTTGCACAGGGTGTGACCGAGTTCGTCGAGATCGGCCCCGGCACGGTATTGGCGGGACTCATCAAGCGCATCGCGCCCACTGCAGATGTCCGCTCGATAGGCACACCGGAGCAGATACAGAGCTATTAGTCTGCGCCCACACGACCCCACGCACTGGGTACACGTACCCTGTTGCGTGGGGTTTTGCATGGGGCTGCAGGAGTGCAGTGCGTCAGATGAGGGGGGAATGTCAGGCAGGATCTCGACCGCGGAGCGGGCGGCTTTCGCTGGATACCAAACCGTTCCTCAGCGCGTACGCAGGGTGGTCTGGCTGGCCGACAAACTTGCGAGTGCAATGCCCACCGCACGATCGGCAGTCTGCTGGAGTTGGTCGACGTGGACCCAGTAGGTACTCGTCGCACTGCGTGCAGGGGCAAGCACGCGGTAGCGCCGGATCTGGGCAGGCTGGTCGACGGCAAACCGCACGGGCGTGGTCATGTCGACCCCATCGAGGCTTACATGCATCGGGCTGGGGACCGAGAAGCGCAGATCAACGATGAGATCTGCGATTGCTTCGGGACGCTGGTAGAGCCAGAATATCCCGTCTTGCTCGCTCCATTGCCAGGCATGGCCATCGGCAGCCGACTCGATGGGGAACCAACCAGTATCGAGCACCGGCCATACCCCTGCAGCGCGGGTGTCGGGTTGCTGATAGAGCGCCAACGTGTCGTCTGCGACGACCGGCGTCAAGCGGGCCAGGACTGCCGGGTTGGTGTCCACCCCAAAGCGACGATCAATCACCAGGTAGGGAATATCCAGCCGTTGCATCATGAGTGCGAGGGCATCGGCAGGATCGCGATTGAGGACGGTCAGCGTCGTAATCGGCTGCGTGTATTGGACGACCCCATCGGTTTTGGAGAGGAGCCCGGTATTGACCAGCTCGGGATTGAGTCGGGGCAAATATCCCGACACGACCGGGCGTTGATATGCCCATTGGCCGTACATGGTGTTGCCGTCATCGAGATCGAAGGGAAGCGTCAGCACCGCACCCGGTACGCCGGCACGAATGGCGTCGTACACCACGCTCTGTGTCGGTGCAAATGGTTGGAGCGGGAGCGGCCAGAGCTCAAACGCGAGCAGGACGGGCAATACCAGTGCCCAGCGGCGCGGCTGCGGCAATCGTTGGGCCAGGACTTTGATGCCAGCGGCAGCGAGCACGACGAGATGCGCCAACCCCAAAAAGAGAAAGTGATTGGGACGTTGACCGAGTTTGACCAATGGGATTTGGTTAAGGATATCGTAGGGCAGCGGGAGCCCGGTGTCGCGCGTTAACCAGACGAACCGCGGCCCCATGGCAAACAGCAACACAACAAGGGTCAACCACCACCACCAGCGCGGTACCGCATCACGGGCCCAGATGAGTGCAACCAGGCTCAACACCACGACACCGAACCCAATCGAAACGGGCCAATGCGTCGCTGAATAGCCTCGATACCACGCCACCACTGCTTCGCCCCACCATGGATGTACGAGGCTCGGTGTCAGGAAGGTCAGCACCGAGGCCGAAAAATCGACTTGACGCTCGAGAT
>CAIPUQ010000149.1 GCA_903868295.1 uncultured Roseiflexaceae bacterium | reverse complement strand
GTCCGCAACAAGAGCCATACCGCAGCCTGCAGGCGTGACCGGAAGTTGTTGCCTGCACGGGCACGGCGCGGGTCGCGACGCACCTCTTGGGCATGCCCCATGCCGTAGGCGTAGTGCTTGTGCCACAACGCAGCCATCGTCTGTGGGGCATGGTGCGTTACCCACGCATTGCCGGCTTGGACCAAATGTACCGGGGCATCGGCTCGATGCAATTGGCGCACCCGCACAAAAAACTCGGTATCGACGCCCCGTGTCAGTGTGGGGTCAAACCCACCAACCGCTTCGAAGACCCTCCGTGACACCAAGCAGCAGGTCGTCGTAATCGAACAGCTGTAGTGTGGCGGGTCCGGGTCGGTGCGCGTATCAATGGGCACCACGGGGTTGACAATGCGGGCTACCTGCTGCGCAACGGCATGCTCGAATGGGCTTGCGTCGGCCGGCAGGATGCGGGCAGCACCGGCAATAGCAACACCCGGTTGGCAGGTAGCCAGATAGAGTCGTTCGATACACTCGGGATGCCCAAATATCGCATCATCATCGAGGAAAAGGTACCAATCGACGGGATCGTGCAGGGCACTATCACTGACGCGGTACGCACCCACATTGCGAGCGTACCCATTGGGCGATTGGCGATAGACGATGACGACCTGGCTGGGCTGCATGGTCTGTGCGGCCATCATCGCCTCGACATCGAGGGGCGTCGTTGCCATGGTGGGGATTATCACCGCGATGCGTGGTGCTTGAACAGAGGTGCCGACGGGTGCACCCCCTGCGGGAGGATGTGTTGTGGTCACGGTGCTCCCTCGGTCGTTGTCGGTGCGCTGCACGCGATCAACCTACACAAATCGGTACAGGGCGACGGTGGCATTGAGCCAGCGTTCCATCGTAAAACGCTGTGCAACACGGGTACGGGCATTGAGCGAAACCGTGATCCGGATTGCAGCATCGTTAAAGACACGCATAATGGCCGATGCAAGTGCGTCGGAGGAGCCGGGACGCACCAGCAATCCACTCGCGTTGGATTCGATGATTTCGTGAATGTTGTCTATTGCTGACGCAACAACGGGGCGTTCCATCGCCATTGCCATTAACAAATCGAACGACATCGGTTCAGAAAAAGATGGTTGCACATAGACATCTACACAGCGCAGAAATCCTGATCGGTCGGCTATGTCGTCAATAAAGAGAATCCGTTCAGGATGTGCACTCTGCTGGGCCAATGCGCGCAGGTGTGCGCCATGCTCACCGGTCCCGACAAGTACCAGGGACACCTCGGGGATGTACTGCCAGATAAGATCCATGGAGTGAATGAGGACCGAATGTCCTTTGTGCGGGGCGAGCTGCCCGACACTTGCAATCAATTGTCCTTCTGCAGGCAGATTGAACGCCGAGCGACCGCGGTCAGGGGTCATGTGTAACGCATAGACTGTGGTATCGATACCAATCGGAATGACCGCTATGTGTGTGTGAGTCAAACGATATTCGTGCTGCAGAATATGCTTGGCCACATTCGTATAGACGATGATGTCGCTGAATGTGCGGAGCAAGCGCTGCACCACAATGCTGTAGATGGGACGTACCCCGTCACTTCGGACGGTCGGCGAGACTTCAGCCAAGGTCACAATGCGCGTCGGGACTTGAGCGACCCACAACGCCGCTATGACTTCTGTTTCGGTGTCTGGTGTTGCGGCCAGCAGATGCACAATGGTGGGTTTGGTGTGTATCAGCCAGGCAATCAAAATACGCAAACGCAAGAGTGCCGTCGCGTGGTGCGGGATGTCCAGCGTAATCGCCTCGACATGCGGCGACTGTTGTATGAGTGCAAGAATCGCCGGATGCAATGCACCTGCTTGTGCAACGATGATAATGTGGAACGGCAATGCGGCACTATGGGCAACCAAGTTGACGAGGTAGTGAATGGTGTCTTCCGCGGCTTCTTTCCCAATGAGATATACCAATGGCGCTCGGTGATTGCTCATAGCGTTCCTTTAGATGGTACGTGCAAGCCGGCCAGAATGTTTTGTCTGCAGCGGAGCGTGCGCGCGCAGTGTCTGATGTTCCAGCCGAATGCCGAGAGCAGGCGTGGATCACGACTGCGCAACAGTCGCCATGGCAATGCGATGAGCTGTTTGGCCACAAACCAGCCAACCCGCGCCCACGATTGCGATTTGAGGTGGGCATAGATACCGTTTTGGATGTACAGATGCAACCACGCGTGTGCACCACCACCGCTGCCATTGCGCAGATGGGTTATCTCGACATCACGAGCCACGACGGTACGCCGACCTGCGCGTTGGGCACGCCAACAGAGATCGGTATCTTCCCAATACAAAAAGAACTGCTCGTCGAACCCATCCAACGCCTGCCAGTCTGTCCGACGCATCATCAACGCCGCACCTGGGAGGGCGTCGCGATCGGCAACCCCTGTCCCCAGCGGGATAGACTCGCACGGATAACGGGTCTCGGGGGTGATGCAGGCAACCGACGGGTGCGCATCCAGATGGGCAACAAGCCGTTGACACCAATACGGTGTCACTAGTATATCAGGGTTGCAAAAGACCACATACTCACCACGAGACACTGCCACACCACGATTACACGCACTCCCATAGCCGAGATTACGGGGCAACACGAGCCACTGTGCGTTTGGCAGCCAGCGTGTTGGGGTGTCGGTCGAGCCATTGTCTACCACGATGAGTTCACAGGCAGTCATCCCGGGGTCTGCGTCGAGCGACGCTGCCAATGCAGGCAACCGGTGGGCGCTGTTGTAGGTGACGACGATGATACTGACCAACGGGGTGCCACTCATGTGCGTTGCCGGAGCACGGTGACAAACAGCGCATGAAAAAGTCCTGCAACCTGCGGCCAGGTGTGTGCAGCAAGTGATGCGCGCGCATTGTGGCCGATGATATCGCGCCGCGGCGTGGCACTGACACGCTCCATGGCCGCGATGAGGGACGTTGCGTTGCCATGCAAATAGACAAATCCGTTTTCGCCGTCACGGACCTGCTCGATGAGGGGTGGCAGGTTGGGGACCACGCAGACAATCCCGGCCGCCATCGCAGCGACGAGCATGCCCGAGGTCGTGATTTGGGTATACGGCAGGATCATGCCGTCGCAGGCAGCCAAGTAGCAGGCTGCTTCGCTGTCGTTCATATAGCGCGGATGGAGCGAAATGTTAATGCTCCGCGCGGTACGCTGATGAATTTCGGACAGATACTGCTTGTCGGCTGGATGTCCGGCGATAATCAACATGGTTTGTGGCAAGAGTGGCATCGCCTCGATCAAGAGCTCGAGCCCTTTGTAGCGCCGAATCATCCCCATGTAGAGAAACACTGGCACATCCGGGTCCAACCCGAGGCTGGCACGTGCACCTGCCCGGGTAGGCATTGGGCCAAACGGTGCGTCGGCGTGCCCGTGTGGGATGACGTGGATAGACGGCACACCCTGGTATTCCTTTTGGATGCGCTGCTTCGTGCAATGATGATGCACCGTCAACGCATGACATTGACGAATCACCCGACCGACAGTCCGCGTGGCGATGTCTGGGTGAAAACACTCGTGCGGTTGTAGATTATGGACCGTCCATACGATTCGTACGCCACAAAAACGCACCAGCATGAGCAAAAATACCCACGCAGTGGAGCGCACCCAACAGACGATTCGATTGGGATGCTGGACGACGGCGTCGAAGAAGTGCAGGTGAAAAAGACGCTGTCCACGGCTCAACAGCATGCGCCAGAAGAAGTGCCGCGGCGAACGCCGATCGACGGATGCGTCGACCGGCAACTGGGCATACAACGCATCGAGATACGGGCTTTGTGCGAGGCGCGGTGGGAACGGGTAAATGTGCATACATGCATCCTAGCGCACAGACGGGGTTACTGCTTTATCGATGTGGCGCTGCACTTCGGCACTCAAAAGGGTAATTGCCGGTTGCGTGTCATCGCCGCTAGGGATGATGATGTGGGCGTGTTCCCGCGAAGGGGCGACAAACGCCTGATGCATCGGCCGAACGGTTGCCAGGTACTGTGTGCAGACCGACACAACATCGCGGCCACGTTCTTGGGTGTCGCGCAGGATGCGCCGGAGCAGACGGATGTCGTCTGGCGCATCAACAAACACCCGTAAGTCAAAGCGCTGCCGCAGGGCCGCATCGACAAACAAGACAATGCCATCGACGATAATCACCGGTCGTGGCTGCACCAGATGCCCGCCGTGGGCACGGGTATAGGCAGCGAAATCGTACTCGGGCACGACAACCGACTGTCCTTCCGCCAACGCATCGAGATGCTGCAGACACAGCGCGGTATCGAAGGCATCGGGATGATCGAAGTTCATCTTCTGGCGCTCGCTGATGTCAAACGCCGACAAATCTCGATAGTAGGCATCGAACGGAATCCACGCTACCGAGGCTGCACGACTCGCGTCGATAATCTGCCGCGTCAAGGTGGTTTTGCCCGAGCCGCTCCCGCCGGCAATGCCGATGATGAATGGCTTCATAGCGCCTCTGTATGGTCGGTGACGGGCACAATGTTCCGTGCCACAGCGAGCTGCAAGCCGATCGTACACCAGAGCAACGCGGTCATATGACTGAACTCGATATTGAAAAAATAGTGATCCAACATACCTACTGCGAGCGCAGCCACGATGCCGGCTTGCAAGCCGATCAGCCAACTCGCATGGACTTCGTCGTGTTGTGCCACTGCCTGGCCCAGGCTGCGCCACGACCGCACAAACAGATTGAGCATCATGCCGACGAAGATCACCAGACCGACCAATCCGAGCCGCTGTGCAATAGCCAAATAGATGTTCGAAACGCCCGCGACGAGGTCGATGTCGGGTGCTGTCCCGAAGCCAATCCCAAAAAACGGATAGGCTTGAATAACGGCAATGGCATTATTGAACTCGGCCAAACGCATCTGATTGGCACGGTCTTGGAACTGTACACCTTGTACGATGCGTGTCACAAACTGCTCGCCAATCCCCACAAACACGACCAGGATGGTCGCCATCACCCCTGCAGCCACAATCCAGCCCCACAGACGGCGATAGCGCACCGTGGCGACATAGATCGCCGCAATCATCAGCCCACCTAAGGCAGCTCGTGAGAACGTCAGGAACAACACGAGTACCACAATCCCACTGATTGCAATCATCCACGGGCGTGGTAGTACGGGTTTTTCGACGATGGTCTGCGTCGCCGCAATCGCACCGATGACTGCCAACATGCCACCGTAACTGTTGGGGTCAACCGCGAGCCCGATGGCACGCATCAGTCCGTCGGTGTCATCCTCGACAAAGCGCAACACGCGCCCACTGGTGGGGTACCCAAAGCGCCCAAATTGCACGAGAAATTGCTCGGAGTATGTGGCGGGGATAACATACAGCACCAATCCGATGAGTGCCGACACTGCCCCGCCGACCAACAACAACCGTAACGCCCATTGCACATCGATGTCGTCGCGGACTGCATCGAGGATGGCAAACATCATCATGATCCCGAGCAGAAACTTGGCGTAATTATGCAATGTGGTGCTGTCTGGCAGGCCACGTGCACCCAAAAACAGCGCAAACAGCGTAAAACCAATGTAGCCAAACACAACCGGCGCATACGAGGTGAAGTTCGCCCGATAGTTCGGCGTGGTCAACACATGCAACACCCGCATCGCCAACAATGCAGCAATGGCTATCGACAAAAACGCCGGCGTAATCACCGCCCGAAAAGGCAATGTGCCGAAGGGAAAAACGGTAATCAGCATTACCACCGTGGCCAACATGACCCGTGTGCTCCGGAGCGAGAAATAGCCGACCGTGAGAGCGGCGATGAGCAAAAACGGCGCCCAAAATGCCCCGTAGACGACACCTGCCGCCCCTGCGAGACACACCACAACCGCCCCGAGCACCGCCCACAGGGGGCGTCGGTCGCTCGGCCGCGTCAAGTTGTGCCAGGCGGTCTGCATAGGCACCTTATGAATACAGAGTCAGTGGTTGCGCAAAGACTGCTTTGATCGGCGATTCCCGGAGCGCACGTCGGTACTCGTCCGGTCGTCCACAGATGTTCGGGTCAAGGACGCCGGCTTTGTAGAGTTCGTCGACCTGCGCTGCAGCTGCCTTGGATCGCAACTCGGCGAGTGTTGTCACCACCCACGACCACACCTCGTGATGGTCATGAGCGACATCCTCCCCGACCGGCAGTGCATCGCGCAAGGTGCGAATGATAGCGCGGGCAGAGAGCGGATGGACATGGGCGATATACCCGAGGGTCGTGGTGCAGACAATCCGTGAAGCCGTTGGTGCAGTCGCATCACCCATCACCTGCGCCAACACGGGGATTGCAGCCGGTCCATATGCAGGAACAGTCGCCTCGAACACCTCGTACAGGCCGTCGAGCATGTCGTCGTGGCGCAACAGGAGTTCGCCTATCAAGGTGAGTGTCATCTGGTCATGCCATTGCGCCAAAAAAATCAACGCATGCGAGCGCCCATATACCGCCAGCTCATCACTCGTCAACGCTAATCGTTGTGCGAGTCGTTCGCGCAACAGCGGAGCATAGTGCGCGGCATGAGCGTCGATGTGGGTGACCAACTCTGCAGGGAGTATCGCTCCGGCGCGGTCGAGTTGTACCATGATGTGTGGGATGTTGTCGAGCTGTGGAATCATTTGCACACGCACCGCACTATTTTTGTCTCTGTAATTGTACCATCGTCTGACCACTGATGAGGCGCTCACATGCACCGTAAGGTCTGCCAATTCTCTCTATTCGTTGAACACTTACATGGTATTTTTGCTTTTAACATAAAACAAAGCATGATTTTTTGTAAAGTATATACGGCCAAACAATACATCTGACGGCTGCATGTGCACGAATGAATGATCTCGCAGTTGCGGCTCTGCGGGATTACGCACAAAGACGCGTCTGTATCACGGGTCCGGCGGTGCTTGGTGGTATAGTTGAGAAGGCACGGTTCACAACGAGAGGAGTACCACCATGACGCGTGTAGTCGTATGGAACGAATTTGTCCACGAGCATGAAGCAGGGCATCCCGCCGGCAAAATCTACCCAACCGGTATCCACGGCGCTATCGCCGAAGGGTTGAAGGCATATGATGGTTCGATGACCGTCAAGACTGCCACCTTGCAGGAGCCCGAACACGGCTTGAGCGAGGCAGTGCTGGCCGAAACCGACGTGTTGGTCTGGTGGGGGCACGCCGCCCACGAGAAGGTCGACGACGCTGTCGTCGCCCGCGTCAAGAAGCATGTCGTCGAACGTGGTATGGGCTTGGTGGTCCTGCATTCAGGCCACTTCTCCAAAATCTTCAAGTCGTTGATGGGCACGACCTGTGACCTCAAGTGGCGCGAGTCTGACGACATCGAGCGGGTCTGGGTCATCGAGCCGAGTCACCCAATTGCTGCGAACGTGCCACAGCACTTCGAGCTCCCCGAAGAGATGTATGGCGAGCGCTTCGACATCCCCGCACCCGACAATTTGGTGATGGTCAGCTGGTTCACCGGCGGCGAAGTGTTCCGCAGTGGGTGCTGCTATCATCGCGGCAATGGCAAAGTCTTTTACTTCCGCCCTGGGCACGAGTCGTACCCGACGTACTTCGACAAGAACGTCCGTTTGGTCATCGGCAACGGGGTAAAGTGGGCAGCTCCAAATGGTCTGGTACGACCGACCTACGGCAATCACAAGTCACACGAAGCCAAATAACCACTGCCGCGCCCACCCGGAGCCGTCCCGCAGGGACGTGCATCGGGTGGGTGATGCATGTAGTGCCACGAAATATGCGGAGAAGGAATATCACCATGGCGCGACCAGAAGTCACGTTGCCCCGCCATCTACGCGACACGCTCCGAAGCGGTCACCCGTGGGTCTATCGCAACCACGTCGATCCCGCAGTGAGTTACCCGGACGGTACCGAGGTCGTGGTGCGCTGTGCCGGATGGCGTGGGATTGGCCTATGGGACGCCGCCGGGGCTATTGCCATCCGCATCTACAGTAGTCACGATCGCATCGACGCCGCCCTCATCAACCAGCGTGTGCTGGCCGCGTGGAACGGCCGTTCGTTGTTGCGCCGCCAAGGTGTCACAGCATACCGCTGGTTGTTCGGCGAAGGTGATGGATTGCCGGGCCTGACCGTCGACTTGTATGGGCCAGTAGCTGTCGTGCAGAGCTATGGCGCTGGTCCCGGCCAGCTCATGCCGTTGCTCATCCCCGCGTTGGTGGCTGCCAATCCTGATTTGCAGGCGATTTTGGGGAGCAAGAGCCGCGACGAAGACACCCCGGGCGAACAACGCCGCGCGCTCCTGTGGGGCGCGATGCCCGACGGT
>CAIPUQ010000148.1 GCA_903868295.1 uncultured Roseiflexaceae bacterium | reverse complement strand
GTCCCCAGGGGATGACTCAATTGTATGAGTGCCACAGAGTGCTGTCAACGCATCTGAACGCCCTAGATTTGACAGTCATGCACTCTGATGTGATAATGAACTGTATATGCAGTCTTTTTGTGCATGCTGGCGCTTGCGTCATCCGTACAAACACTGCTTGGGCATTCGTCCGTTGTGTGTTCGCATACAACGATGGTTGGTTTGGAAAGAGATACCCATGACCACTGCACGTCCGGTCTACCCCTTCAGTGCCATCGTCAGTCAAGACAGACTGAAACGGGCGCTCATTTTGAATGCAATCAATGCCCGCATCGGCGGCGTGTTGATTCGCGGTGAGAAAGGTACGGCCAAATCGACGGCGGTACGTGGCCTGGCGCGGATTTTGCCGCACATCCGGGTCGTTGCCGACTGTCCCTATGGGTGTCCGCCCGACCAGCCATCTGCGATGTGTCCTTCGTGCCGCGCCCGCTACGAGACCAACCCCGACTTGCCCGTCGCCGAACGCGCCACGCGTCTGGTCGACTTGCCGGTGGCTGCCTCCGAAGACCGCGTGGTCGGTTCACTCGACCTCGAACATGCACTGACCGAGGGGCATCGTCGCTACGAGCCCGGCTTATTGGCGCAGGCCAACCGCGGGTTGTTGTACGTCGACGAAATCAACCTCCTCGACGACCATTTGGTCGATATTCTCCTCGATGCCGCAGCAATGGGCATCAACACGGTCGAGCGCGAGGGCATAAGCGTGACCCACCCGGCACGCTTCATCCTCGTCGGCACGATGAACCCCGAAGAAGGCGAACTGCGACCGCAGTTGCTCGACCGCTTCGGTCTGGTCGTCGAAATCGGCGGTATCCATGACGTCGAAGGCCGTGTCGAAGTCATCTCGCGGCGCATGCGCTACGATGGCGACCCAGACGGCTTCTCCAAAGAATGGTTGCCCACCGAACAAGAATTGGCCGAACGCATTGTTCGTGCCCGTGCCTTGTTGCCGATGGTTCAGATTACCCGCCGCGACATGGCAGCGGTGGCTACCCTTTCAATGGAGCTAGGCGTCGACGGTCACCGTGCCGACCTGGCCATCCTCGAGACAGCCCGCACCCACGCCGCCTGGGCCGGTCGCACCACATTGGCAGCCGAAGACATCCGTGTCGCTGCCGAGTTGGCGTTGCCGCATCGCATGCGCCGCCAGCCCTTCACCGAGGTCAAACTCGACGAAGCGCGGGTCGGTGACATCCTCGATCGCGTCCAATCTGCCGAAGGTGACGAGTCAGCCCAAGCCAGTGCGGACGGCGTAAAAAAAAAGACCCTCTGAACACGAGTGATGACGGCGAGTCCACCGAGGGTCAGGAAGAAAGCGAAGGCGGCGCTGGTGCAAACGCCAGCGCCGGGGCAACGGACCAGGGGTCCAATGCAAACAACGAACAGGGTGGCGGCGAAAAGGCGTTCAAAGCAGGGGAGATGTTCAAGCCCAAGCGGCTCGAAGGTCAACGTGATCGCCAAGAACGCAAATCGCCCGGGCGCCGCAGCAAGACTCGCACCACGCGCAAGCAAGGGCGATATGTAAGCAGCCGCGCCGCCCACCGTGTCACAGACCTGGCATTCGACGCAACGCTCCGGTATGCAGCTCATCTGCAACCAAAGCGCCGCGCCGATGCCCTGGCCGAAGGCAAACCCGTCCGGGCAGTAATGCTCAGACGGAGCGATCTCCGCCAGAAGGTCCGCGTCCGCAAGACGCGCAACGCTGTCTGCTTTGTCGTCGATGCTAGTTGGTCGATGGCAGCCGATGAGCGCATGCGCGCCACCAAAAACGCCGTCTTGTCGCTGTTACGCGATGCGTACCAGCGCCGTGATCGAGTCGGGTTGGTGTCGTTCCAGCGTGATTATGCAACGCTGTTGTTGCCGTTGACCAGTAGTGTCGAGCTGGCGCAAAAGATGTTGCAGACCATGCCCACCGGCGGCCGTACGCCGCTGTCACGCGGGTTGATGATGGGCTACGAGGTCCTCAAACGGGCCCGCCGGCAGGACGAAGAAGTGGTCCCGCTGATGGTCTTGTTGACGGACGGTCAAGCCAATGTGGCCATGACCGATTTGCCGCCGCAATCCGAGAGTTACTCGATTGCAGACTTCATCGCCAGCGAAGAGATTCGCTCGGTGGTGATTGACACCGAACACCCCGTGTTCGAACGTGGCTTGGCCAAGCAATTGGCGCACCACTTAAAGGGAAACTACTACCGGCTGGATGACTTACGCGAGGGTGGCCTCGTCGATTTGGTCCGGTCGGAACTGAACCGCTAGTATTGGTTCCATATTGTAGTGCAGTAATCTAGGAGGATGACCTAATATGACCGAAGAGACGCAAAACCCAACCCCAGAAAGCACTGAAACCCCAGTGACCAGCGCCGAAACCCCAGTGGTCAGCGCCGAAGCCCCAGTGGCCAGCGCTGAAACCCCAGCCGCAAGCGCTGAAGTCGCTGAAAAGCGCGCCAAAAAAGGCATGCAAGAGTTGGTCGCTGGTCAGATTCTGCAGGGTAAGGTCAAATCCATCACTCCGTACGGTGCCTTTATCAGCATCGGCGTCGGTCGTGACGGTTTGGTCCACATCTCTGAACTGGCTGATGCCCGGGTCGAAAAGGTCGAAGACGTGGTAGCTGTTGGCCAAGATGTCACCGTCAAGGTACTCGAAGTCGACCAGTCCAAGAACCGCATCAGCCTGACGATGCGCACCCAGGAGCGCCCCGCTCGCACCGAGCGCCGTCGCCGCCCCGAAGTGAACAACGATGCCATCAACGCCCTGCATGCAGGTGATTCCATCGAAGGCGTCGTCAAGAGCACGACTGCCATCGGCGCATTCGTCGATATCGGTGTCGGCAAAGACGGTCTGGTCCATATCTCTGAACTGGCCGACACCCGTGTCGCCAAGGTCGAAGATGCCGTGACCATCGGTCAGTCGTACACCTTCAAAATCATCGAAATCGACCCCGCCCAGGGCCGCATCAGCCTGAGCCTGCGCCGTGCCAGCACCGACCCCAAGTTGGATGCCATCAGCCAGGGCCAGATTTTGCAGGGCAAAGTCAGCGGGCATTCGCCATTCGGCGTCTTTGTCAACATCGGCGTCGGTCGCGACGGTCTGGTGCACAGCAGCGAGATCCCCGGCGGCAAAAAGCCGGAAATCGGCACCGAGCTGCAGGTTCGTGTCCTCAACGTCGATACGGCCAACAACCGCATCAGCCTGAGCGCATACCTCGAAGACCGCCCTGCCAGCGAGCGCCCCGATCGTGCTGCCCGTCAGCCACGTGAGGATCGTCCCGCCGGTGAGCGCCGCCCGAAGCGCGACGACAACCGCAAACCCGAGACCTACACCTCGGCTTCGAGCGCCGAAGCCGGCTTCGAGGGCGACGCAACCTTGGCCGACTTGGCTGCCCGCTTCGGCGCCGAGACGCGCGAGAAGTCCAATCGCATCGGTGGCACCCGTGGCGGCACTGCGTTGCCGAGCGATGTCATCAAACGCACTCTCAACGTCGAATAATACCGTTCCCCGCCCCGCCTGCACCGCTGGTGCAGGCGGGGATTGCGCGACGATGACAAGCAGGCAGCCACGGCTCGTCTATTTGACACACGCGCACCCGCACCGGTATAATGGCATATTGTATTGACCGTGTTGCGACCAACACAACGTAACATCATGTGGCCTATTTTGGCTATTGAAGGGGTTGGATAATGCCCAAACGTACATGGCAACCAAAGCGTATTCCACGCCGCCGCAAGCACGGCTTTTTGGAGCGGATGAAAACCAAAGACGGTCGTGCCGTATTGAAGCGCCGCCGGTTATCCGGTCGCTGGCGTTTGACGGTGAGTGACGAGCGGCGAGCAGTACAGCGGACCAGCCGCTAAGTATCGTAGAGAGAGCGGGCTGAACGATGAAACGGCAGTATCGCTTGCGTCGACCAGCGCACTTCCAACGAGTGCGCACGCATGGCAATCACCATGACGATGCAAGACTGTCTATCAGCGTTGCGCCCGCTCGTCAACGTACCGCACGATGCGGCATAGTGGTCGCTCGCCGTCACGGTGGAGCGGTCATTCGTAATCGTATTAAGCGTCGGGTGCGCGAGGCAATCCGCCTGCAGTTTCAATACATCCGTGGGAATGTGGACATTGTCTTTATTGCACGCTCACGTTCCCTCTTGTTGACCCCTTTCCCCAAACTCCTCGATCTTGTTGCTACTCTTCTGCGGCGTGCTGGTGCATATACCCCAACCGAAGTCGCGCCCACGCACTAAAAGGTGATTCCCATGGCTTTATGGACCTCGCTTGTATCGTTCCTCGAAGCAATGTTAATGACGTTCTATAACTGGACCGGCAATGGTGGTGTGGCAGTCATCATCTTTACCATAATCGCCCGGTTAGTCCTGCTCCCGTTGACGGTGCGCCAGCTCCAGTCGAGCCGCAAGATTCAAGCCCTCCAGCCTGCTCTACAAGAACTGCAACGCAAACACGGCAAAGACCCGCAGCGCCTGCAACAAGAGACGATGGCACTCTACAAAGAGAACAACGCCAATCCGGTGACGGGTTGTCTGCCAATGGTCTTCCAATTGCCGCTGTTCTTGGGTATTTACCAAGCAGTCTTTCACCTCACGAGCGTCGCCCCCGCCGAATACGCAGCTGCCAACATGTTGACCGTGTTGCAGAATGCCGGCAATATGGGGACGGCGATTGCTGCGACCACATTGAATCAACCCCCGCTCTCCGGTGGGTTTTTGTGGTTGATTGACCTGGGCAAAACCGATCCGTACTACATCTTGCCGGTGTTGTCGGTCATCTTCCAATTGATTGTGCAGCTGATGTCGACCCCACGGGTCCAAGACCCACAACAAAAGGCGATGACGCAGACGTTGCTGTTCATGCCGTTGTTGTTCGGCTACATCGGGTTCACGTTCCCTTCGGGTGCGGTGCTGTACTGGGTGGTCGGCAGCATTCTGTCGATGATTCAGCAGTATGTCATCGGCGGCTGGGGATCACTTGCCAACTATTTGAAGTTTTTGCCGACCGATGCAGGCTTCTTCCCGCCCCCAGTGGTGGTTGGGGTGAGTCAGCACGAAGTCGAAGCGAGCCAGGCCCAGTCCAAGACGGCCGCAGAGTTCTGGGACGTGCTCAAGCCGCTCAACGATCCTGACCACAAGCCGACTGCAACCAAGTAGCCCCTTCGTTTTGTACCGAGGAGATGCACATGTCAAAGCAGAAGCCCTCGATCGAAATAAGCGCACGAACCGTCGCCGATGCCGTCGACCTCGCGCTTGCCCAGCTGGGTCGTGATCGCGACGAAGTCGCCATCGAGATCCTCATCAGCGGCAACGACGAAGAAGAAGCCCTCGTGCGTGTCAGTGTGGTCGACGACGAACCAAGCGAACCCGCCAGCCACGAAGATTTGGCCAAACATGCCCGACATGTGCTCGAACAAATGCTCGATCACATGGGCATCGAGGGGTTCGTATCGGCAGTCAAAACCACCGCACCCGCCCAAGACGGCGGTGTCGAAGAGACCATCACTCTGCATGTCGAAGGTGCTGACGAAGAAGCCATGGGCCTGTTGATTGGGCGCCGCGGCGACACGCTGCGATCGATCCAGTTCATGGTCAACCTGCTCGCCGGACGTACCAGTCGCAAATGGCCGCAAATTGTTGTAGACGTTGGTAACTACCGACAACGACGCCAAGAAATGCTCGAAAGCATGGCCCGCCGGATGGCCGAACGGGTACGCCAGAGCAAAACCCCACACTACTTCGAACCGATGTCGGGTGCAGATCGACGCTACATCCACCTCGCCCTGCGCGACGACCCAACGGTCTATACCGAGTCTGAGGGCGAAGGCGAGACCCGCAAAATCGTCATCTTCCCCGCCAAAGCAGAGAGCTAATACGACCCCCGATACGGCACGGCGCGGTCAGGAGCACGAGCGACTGACCGCGTTGCTTTTTTAGGTGACACAATGAACCCAGACTACCTGATGCTCGGCCATATAACCAGCGATCTGCTCCCGGATGGCGCTACCATCCCCGGGGGTACGTCGCTCTACGCTGCCCGCACCGCCCAACGCCTCGGTCGCCGCCCCGGCATCGTCTCTGCCAAAGCGACACTGCCTGCCGACTGGCCCACCGATGTACCGGTCGCCACGGTCAGCCACAGCAACGCCCCGATTTTTGAGAATCGCTACACGCCCAACGGCCGCATCCAGTTCCTCCACGGCGATGCACAGCCCCTGGCTGCCAGCGATATCCCCGCTACGTGGCGTGATGCCCCCATCGTCCATTTGGGGCCGATATTGGCCGAAACACCGCTGACCCTTGTTGATGCGTTCCCCGATGCGCTCATCGGAATGACCCCACAAGGGATGATGCGCCGCTGGGCTGCGCCGTTCCCCTGCCAAATCGAGTACATCCCGTTCGAACCGGCAGCTGCGTTGTTGCGCCGTGTCGACATCTTGGTGATGAGCATCGAAGACGTGCACGGCGATCGCTCGGTGGCAGAGCGCTACGCCGAACACTGCGGGATTGTGGCTTTGACCTACGGAGCCCGTGGGGCCGACATCTTTATCTCCGGCACCCCCATCCACATCCCGGCCTACCCTGCCAACGAAGTCGACCCGACCGGTGCCGGTGATGTCTTTGCGGCAGCCCTGATGGTGCGTTACCAAGAGACACGCGACGCCATTGTGGCAGGGTACTTCGCCGCAGTGGTGGCTGCAGCCAGCGTCGAGGGACTGGGCATCTCGGCGATCCCGGACAGAGGGACCATCGAGACACGGGTGCAACAACACCGCAGCTAACCACGTCTCACCGTTCCCACTGCAGAATAGGTACGACACATGGGCACAGATCGCAAATCACTCTCGGGCAAGACGATGGCCGACAATCGCAATGCCTTCCACGAATACTTCATCGAACAACGCTTCACCGCCGGCATCGTGCTGAACGGTACCGAAGTCAAATCGATCCGTGCCGGCAAGTGCCAATTGCGCGGCTCGTATGCGCGCATCGAAGACGGCGAGGCGTGGCTGTATGACGCCCACATATCACCCTACAGCCAGTCTGGGGTGGTGTTCAACCACGACCCAACACGCAAGCGCAAACTGTTGCTCAAGCGGCGCGAAATCCACGAAATCTACCAGCTCATCACCCGCCGTGGGTATACGTTTGTGCCACTGCGCATCTTCTTCGACAATCAATATGTCAAAGTCGAAGTGGGCGTCGCCAAGGGCAAAAAGCAACACGACAAGCGTGAAGCAATCGCCGAGCGCGACGTGAAGCGCGACATCGATCGCCAGATGAAGCTCAGCAATCGTTAGCGGAACGAAGAGCGCCACCGACACGCACGACCAGGGAGCAATCCCTGGTTTTTGTGTGCCTGCCACAGGTATGCCACATACCGTAGAATAGCCATATCGCAGACAACGAGGTATGCAATGACGCACCACCAGCTTGGACTCGTACCCTACGGACCCACACCTTCGGCACGGCAACAGCGCTGGCACGAACGGGAGTTTTATGGGTTCCTCCACTTCACCGTCAACACCTTCACCGACCGCGAATGGGGCTACGGCGACGAGTCGCCCGATACATTCAACCCCAGTGCGTTCGATGCAACCCAAATCGTCGACACCGCTCTGCGCGGTGGGATGCGCGGGCTGATTTTGACGGCCAAGCACCACGACGGCTTTTGTCTCTGGCCGTCGGCATATAGTGCGCATACCGTTGCGAACAGTCGCTGGCAGAACGGCCAAGGCGACGTCGTCAAAGCGCTGGCAGCAGCATGTGCGGCGGTAGGTATGCCGTTTGGGATCTATCTATCACCCTGGGACCGCAACCACGCCGAGTACGGCCGACCG
>CAIPUQ010000147.1 GCA_903868295.1 uncultured Roseiflexaceae bacterium | reverse complement strand
TTAAGTTTTATGTGGACTCCTAATCAATTTATCAATAATGATACATTACAAAATCCAACTGTATCTCCTACCAATAATTGCTATTATATTGTGTCTGCAACATTGCCAAATAGCGGATGTGCTCCTGTAAAAGATACTATTCAAATAGATATTAATCCAGGGCCTGTCGTGAATATTGGGCCAGATATTACTATTTGTAAAAACATGGTGCACAATTTTAATCCTACTGTTACACCGCCGCGCTGCGTACTGCCGGTGCAACAATCGTCGAAATCGAAATACCACAGCTCGAAGCTGCCCGCGTGGCCCACACCATCATCATCACCACCGAAATGCTCCATGGTCTGCGGACAGCGCTCGACACGCATGCAGATGCACTCACAGACGAAACACGTCTGTCGCTTGCACTCGCACGGGAATTCACCAGTGCAGATATCGCCCATGCGCAACAGACGCGGGCACACTGCATTGCGAATCTCCGAACCATATTTGCAGATGTCCACTGCATCGCCTCCCCGACCTCTGGGCTGGTCGCACCAGCGATTACCCCCTCAGCAATTGCGCAGGGAATCAGTGATTTGGGGAGCACTTTCGAGATCATGCGATTTGCTTTTCTGGCCAATCTCACTGGGCTACCCGCCCTGAGCATGCCGGCTGGTGCGACTGCAAAAGGACTACCGGTAGGCTTCCAGCTTATGGCTGGTCCGTGGCAAGAGGCGCTGTTGCTCGAAGTGGCGAGTGCCCTCGAAGGCAGTGGGGTGCGGCAAACCCCTCAGCACCAGTTCAACTACGGCGCATAAACGAATCTGCCCCCCGTATGCATCTGCACACGGGGGACAGGTTGAGTGCTCGTTACTTGGTATAGAGCGTGGTAATTTCGGTTGCCCGTTTGGCCAACGTCGTTTGCACCCAGGTTGCGAGCTCCGGATGCTCATAGGTCGCCACTGCGTTGATCTGCTCGAGCATCTGTGAGTGATGCAACATCTCTTGCCGAAGCTCGTCGATGCTGGTCACCTTCGTAGGCACTGTCGGAGTGACTGCGGTACCGTCTGGATACCATTGCGTCTGCAATGCGGTTATTGCCGTGATTTCGGCGGCACGTGATGCGGCAATGGATTGGGCGACACTCTCGCTCGCACCCAGCTCGGTTGCCATTTGCTGCTCTGACTGCAACATCATTAGCACGTGCTGCACGATCTGTTCGTCACCGGCTGCTGCTTGCCCTGAACGGCCAAACGTCATCCCGTTGCCGCTCATCATGCCACCCATCATGCCATGACCGGCCATCTGACCGTCACGATGCTGGCGATACTTGCGACCACCGTGCATGCGGCCTACGCCGTCCATTCCGAACCCGCGGCCCTGGACACCATCACCCATCATGTGGGCAGCACGAGCAGGAAGGGTCACAAATCCAGTCGCTTCGGCGACTTTCATACTGCCGAGTGTTATCCCACCGGCGATGACGAGGGCTGCACCCGTGATCCCGATGATGCGTACCCAATCGCGTTTCTGTGTTGTCATTGTGTTGCTCTTTTCTCGTTTACGCTTCGACTGCGGCGGAGGGAGATTGTTCGGCTGATGGTGATGCAGGCGCTGGCTGTGCAGCGATTGGGGTGCGCAGGCGATCGACGAGTCGGATGATTGCCCAGATTGCCAGCATAATGAATCCGATACGGATTGCGCCGGATGCAATCATCATTGTCGCGAACAGTAGTGCGGTCGTGGTCATGTGTTTCTCCTTCATGTATTTCCCAACGTCCTCACTATAGTCTTCGCAGTTCAACGTTCGATGCGGGCTGTCATCAAGATTTGTTCAAGAAAGATATTGTCGCTCATGCGGCATTCAGCGAAAGGACCCCCATGCGCTATCGATTCGACGACATTGCGCATCTAGACGCTACGTCATTTCTGGCCACAGCGACGACGGGCAGCGCTATAGACGTGCATGCCAATGCGCAGGTATCTGTTGTAACGCTGCATGAAGCCTGGGAGACCCTCCGCGCGACTGGCGTGGTGACCGCAGTGCCGATGGCACTGCTTGTGTATGTGCAGAGCCGCGAAGTAACCGCGTTACAACACTTTTTTCCGATTATTCGACACCTGGAGGGTGCGCGTCGGCAACGGTGGCTCCACTGGTTTCGTCAATTTCTTGTCCACACCCCGATCGACATCCTTTTGCTCACGCCCGCCAAAACACCGGCGCCTTTGGCGTTGCAGTGCATGGTGGTAGGCCAAGTAGTGTCGTGCTTCGTGGATCGTCCCGATATTTTGGCTGCATTCACAGGCGGCACACCATCGTTTTGGTTGTGTGCAAACGGCAGCGTCTACGACCGCGTCGGCGGCGTCGGCGGGGGCTGCTACGACGAGAGCGCACACCGGATTATCCTGATGGCAGAACGACTGTTCGAAGGCTATTACCGCGCAGTCCCCGGAGTAAGCCCATTGCTCCATGAGCTTGGTCATTTGTTGGATGGGATGAATCGGCGGCTCCGCAATGAGCCATTCTGTCGGGGTGAATTACCGCTCATGAC
>CAIPUQ010000146.1 GCA_903868295.1 uncultured Roseiflexaceae bacterium | reverse complement strand
CGTGTTTTCGCCCAGCGGATCACTCAATTCTGATAACTGATAACTGATAACTGCTCATAAGGAGCGCAAACGCATATGACAGCACCTACAATCATCATCTGTCCGTCGTGTCAACGCGCCGCGCCACTGGGAACAGTCTATTGCCCAGATTGTGCGACGTCGTTGCATTTGGCCGTTATCTACCGTGCTGCGAATGTGGCCAGCGACGCGCCCGTCGAAGTGCCTGACGGTCAGCAGTACCGGGCACCGGCGCCACATCCGACGGTGCGCACGGCATTGCGCCGGAGTGCGAGCGAGGCTGCGCCAGCCGAGCGCGTCGACCTGGCAGTGACCCTCCCCAAAAGCTGGTGGCGCCGCATGTTGCCGCCCAATTACAAAGAGTACAGCCAGGTCGATGGGGTGCGCAGCAACAACTACTATTCGTTGCGGTTGGCCGCCGCCAAAATGACGACCCGGGCGACAATGTACTTCACCATTGCGGGGGTGATGGCGGGGTTGGTTTTTCTGGCGGTGGTTGTGGCTACGTATTTGAGTGTTACATTGGGTGGAATGACGAGCTGGATAGTGATGGCGTTGCCGTTTTTTCTCGTACTGTCCATACCCTTGGCATATGTTTTTGCATCACCGTGGTTGCGCCTGGGTAATCGGGTGCTCGAGGTTCGCGACGAGTTGTTGATGCGCATCGACACGGCGATTAATACGGCGACGATGGCGGCGGCAATCCAGCGGATGACGGTGGAGTGATGGGGTTGGATGTTGATCTTGGGATAGAAATAGGGAACCGGTATGCTCCGTAGATTATTCTTGTGTTTTTGCATCGTTCTGGGCGTGTGTGCGGTTTTTACCACGCAACTTACCTATGCAATCGATGCAGGTGGTATCCGACAATGGGGCTACCTCAATGGGGTGCCTGTGACATTCCCTGCGTCAACAAATGCTTCAGCAGTGGCTGCTGGGGAGCGTTTTACCGCAATACTCAGCAACACCGGAAGTGTATCTGTATATAGTGACAATTATGATCTCGGGTCTTTCCCCTCAGCTTCATTTACTGGGGTGAAGAACATAGCAGCCGGAAATAACCATTTATTAGCACTCAAAAACGATGGAACGGTTATAGCGCATGGAAATTCATCCTACGGACAATCGAATGTGCCGAGTGGTCTGACAGATGTTATTGCACTTGCAGCAGGGTCATTCCACAGCCTTGCCCTGAAATCAGACGGAAGCGTGGTGCAATGGGGGCGAACGTACGCACCGCGACCTTCGGTGCCGACATTCAGTACGCGAGTGGTTGCTATCGCGGCTGGTAATGATCATTCGATAGCGTTGCTTGCAGACGGGACCGTAGCAACGTGGGGTCAAAATGACGCAGGGCAATTGGATGTTCCGGCAGAACTGATCGGGGTGGTTGCTGTTGCTGCGGGCTACAAAAATACGCTTGCCGTACGATCAGACGGTACTTTGGTTGCATGGGGTACAAATGCTGACAATCGAGCTACCGTACCCGCTGGATTGACAGACGTGATAGCGATTGATGCAGGCGGCGGACACAATATTGCGTTGAAATCTGATGGAACGATCGTTTCTTGGGGGTGGAACTCGTACTCGCAAACATCCGTTCCCTCAGGTTTGAATGGCATCACAAGAATATCTGCAGGGTGGACCCATTCCGTTGCGTGTGCATGTGTACCTCTCAGCAGTGAACCGACGTGGACGCCATCCAAGACGTTGACACTGACTGCTTCTCTGACGCCTACACAAACATTCACACCGACTGAGACCGCTACTGCGACTGATACACAGACCCCGTCAATGACACCTACTGTGACGGAATCGCCGACAATCACACTCACGCCAAGCATGACATGGACTCCGAGTCTCACGCTTACTTCAAGTAACACCCCCACACATACGCGTACGTATACGTCAACGAAAACACGCACTAGAACAAATACCAGGGCTCCAACGAAGACACCGACAAAATCGCGAACGCGTACGATGACAAAAAGCCCTGTTCCGACTGCCACCAGAAACACCGACGATCCAAATCAAGCAATACTCAATGGCAAGTTTGATATTAATACTAGGCTCCCATACCCTAAAGTCTACGGATGGGATTGTATGACGGGGGAATATGACGGTGATTTGCCGTGGCGCGTAGCGGATTTCTGTTGGATGAACATGTATGGCAGTGCACCACTGCAGCCAGATGCTGGCAAAAGTGCCATCATGCGGCAACGCATATTCATTCCACGAGCCTACCCGATGCTCAAAGTGACATACGCAGCAATAAACACGAGTAACCCCTGTTGGTTCGACACGAGTAACGCAATGATTAAAGTAGCAGGAACTGTTGCGTGGAAGATACTTTTGTGTAGCAGTACGGATACTGGGTATGACAGATATGGATTCCCAAAACAGATAACCAAAACAATCGATCTATCACGATACAAAGGCACATGGCAGAATCTGGATGTCATCGTTACACAACATGATGGGTATTCGCTGACGTTTGTCCTCTCGAAGCTGTCATTTAAGTGAACGTTGGCAATGCAGAAACCGAATTACTCACAGGGAAATGCTGGTCGTTATGCCCCGCGAAGTGGGGCGGCTTGCATACCAATCAGACCAATGATGCATGTATGGCGGGGTGGGTTGGTGTGCGGCCACCATCAGCCCAACCCGTCATGCCATGGATGCGGAGCAGACGTGGCATCTTTTACTCGGCAGGGGTGCAACTTGAGTCATTGTGACCAAGTAGGAGATGGCACCACATCTTTCGATGTGATGCCATGACGGGGTGGCGGGGGGCAAGATGCTAGAACGG
>CAIPUQ010000145.1 GCA_903868295.1 uncultured Roseiflexaceae bacterium | reverse complement strand
CGGCCTCGTCCAGCCAGCCCAGCACCCAGCGATCGCTCAGGAGCAGGTGATGCGGGGCGGCCTCTGCCGTGACGCGCACCCCGCGGGCTTTGGCTGCCCTGATCAGGGCGACCCCGCCTGCAGTCGAGACGTGGCAGACGTGCAGACGACTGCCCGTCAGCTCGCACAAAGCGATGTCGCGGGCGATACCGACTTCTTCGGCGGCAGACGGATAGCCGGGCAAGCCCAGGCGGTTACTGACAGCGCCTTCGTGCATGCCCCAGCCCTTGCTGAGGGTCATGTCTTCGCAGTGGCCAAAGTAGGGCACACCCAGCATTTTGACGTATTCAAAGACATTGCGCATCACCGCAGGATCGACAACGGGCACGCCGTCGTCCGAAAAGCCAATCGCACCGGCGGCCACCAGCTCGCGCATGGGGCTGAGCTCTTTGCCGGCCCGGCCAATGGTGGCGGCGGCAATGGGCAGTACTTCGGCGTAATTGGCCTTCTCGGCCGCGCGTTTGATGTGTTCGATGACGGCGACGCTGTCGGCGGCGGGGCGGGTGTTGGGCATACAGGCAACCACGGTGAACCCACCGGCGGCTGCGGCGCGCGTGCCAGTGGCGATGGTTTCTTTGTGTTCTTCGCCTGGTTCACGCAAATGGACGTGCAGGTCAATCAGGCCAGGGCTGATGATGCGCCCGGTGGCGTCGATGACCGTGGTACCCGTGGCAGTGCGCACCCCGGCGTCGGCGGGCAAGATTCCTTGATACCGAGCAATGACGACGCCGTTGTCGATCAGCAGACTGCCCAGTTCGCTTTGGCGGGTATCGGGGTCAAAAATACGTCCGTTGGTAATCAATATCGGCATGGAGTGCTCCTCTGGTAGGGTACATAATCAACTCGTTGCGGTGGGTTCGCCTGACAGACGATAGAGCAAGGCCATCCGGACGGCGACGCCGTTGGTGACCTGGGCTTCGATGACCGAGCGTGGTGACGTCGCGGCTTCGGGCATAATCTCGACGCCCTCGTTCATCGGTCCGGGGTGCATCACGATGGCGTGCGCCGGCATTCGATCCAGGCGCTCTTGGGTCAGCCCGTAGTCGTTGCTGTATTCGCGCAGCGACGGGAGCAGACCTGCCTGTTGGCGCTCTTTCTGGATACGCAGGGCCATTAGCACATCCGTATCGGGTAGCAAATCGTCGAGGGTATAGCTGATACGCAGATTGGGGAAGGTCGCCTGCCACATCGTGGTATCGCCGATGAGCGTGCTCGGCCCGCACAGGGTGACATTGGCGCCGCAGCGAAGCATCCCCCAGATGTCCGACCGGGCCACGCGGCTGTGGATAATGTCGCCGACGATGACGATGTTGAGTCCGGCCAACCGACCGAGGCGCTCACGGATGGTGAACAAATCGAGCAGCGCCTGCGACGGATGGGCGTGCCGGCCATCGCCTGCGTTGATAATCGACCCCTTGAAGTGCTGAGCCGCCAAATACGGCGCGCCAGACTCGTGGTGGCGCATCACGATGATGTCGGCGCCGAGGGCCTGGATGGTGCGGATCGTGTCGATGAGCGACTCGCCCTTTTCGATGCTCGAGCCTTTGGCCGTCATGCTACTGACCGAGGCCGACAACGTGCGGGCCGCCAGTTCGAACGACATGCGCGTGCGCGTGCTCTCTTCATAAAAGATATTGACGACGGTTTTGCCGCGCAAGATGGGCACCTGCGGCACGCTCCGGCCGAGGATTTCTTTCATACTGACGGCGTTGTCGAGCACCGCCAGGATTTCGTCGCTGCTGAAGTCATCGAGATCCAACACATGCCGGCGATGCCGCGCACTGGTCGGCCCCCATGGCGCGTAGCGCGATACAGCGGGTACGGTCATGCTTCACCTCGTATAATCACGACGCTGTCGTCTCCGCCGTCGACCTCGCTGAGGCGCACGGCGACGTCTTCACTCGTCGCAGTCGGGACGTTTTTGCCCACAAAATCTGCTCGGATGGGCAGCTCGCGATGGCCGCGGTCGACCAATACCGCCAACTGGATGCGCGCCGGCCGGCCGAGGTCGGTCAGGGCGTCGAGTGCGGCGCGGATGGTGCGCCCGGTGTAGAGCACATCGTCCACCAGGACAACCGTGCGGCCGGTGATGTCGACCGGGATGTTCGTGTGCTGCAGGGTGTTGGACGGCCCGCGGATCTCGAGGTCGTCGCGGTAGAGCGTGATATCGAGCGCACCGATGGGCACCGCTTTGCCTTCGATGGACTGCACCGCACTGGCGATGCGCGTAGCCAGCGGGATGCCGCGGCGGAAGATGCCCACCAACACCACGTCGCTCACGCCATTGTTGCGCTCCCCGATTTCGTGCGCGATACGGGCAATAGCCCGGCGCACCTCGTCTGCGACCATGATTTGTCGTTCGTTCATCGCTTCCTCGCCGTCAAAAAAAGCGCCAACACCCGTCTGGGTGTGCGCTGTCGTGGTCTGCTGCCGTGCGGCAGTTGGATATGGCTGGTCATATAATTCCCTTTGCGACCTCACGGGATCGCCTTAAAGGCATGTCTGCATACTACTCCGTTGGTCCATAAATGTCAACTCTGCATACTCACAGAAGAGCACGATCTCGCAGAGACACGGAGAGGCAGAGTATGTAAACGCAAGGCTGGGAGCACGTCCCGGCGTACGGGTTGGGTGGCGCCGCCACGCAAGGCCGGGAGCATGCCCCCGGCGTACGGTGTGTGGCGGCCCCAGGCTTTGCGTTCTCAATTCCTCTGCGCCTCCGCGTGAGCGTTCCCTTGGAGCACGATCACGCAGATACACGGAGAGGCAGAGTATGAGTGTATTGCGATTCTGCTAGAACGTATGCGTCCCCGTTTTTGCGGCGTGTCATCAATCCAAGGCATGGCGTGAGCCTATTTGCTCTTTTGGATGCGGTCAATCTCAGCGTCGATGTCGGCGTCGGTTATCTCGCGCGGTGGGGTGCCATAGGCCGCCCGCCATTGAAAGAACGCACCAATGCCCATGCCGAACATCGGCCACACCGGCCAGAAGTACTGCGGCCCAGGCGAAAGCCACCAGATAATCGTCAACATGAGCGACACGCCGAACCAAACCGACAAGTATCGTTGGAACTCGTGTTGCCGCTTGATGCGTTTGCGGATCTGCTCGCGGTATGCATCTGACTGCTCGTTGTGAGTGGTCTGTTCCATGATGCCCTCCGTTTCATGAAATGACAATTTGATAGGAGACGATTATAGCATTGTACGTGGTTCCCTTGGAGCACGATCACGCAGGAGCGGGGACCAAGAGAGAACATGTACGGTATGTCATTCGACGGGCGACGTACCCCGCTATGCGGGGCATGACGACGTCGCCCCTGCATGATGTACAAATGTCTGCCGCCCTGCATTCATCCCAGGGGCGAGGTACACCTCGCCCGCTTTTACGGCATATTCATAGACCCAAGGGTTGACTTGCCTGTGCACCCCAACTGATATCTCACACCTGTCTTTCCTCTGCGTTCTCTCTTCCGCTGCGACGTTGCGTGATCGTTCTGATACTCATCACTGATTCCATACATCTTTGCCGCATTGGGTGGTAAAATATGCCGTCAGACGTCATTTTTGTGGGAGGAACGCAATGCGCGCCAAGATTACGATTATCGGAGCAGGTTTCGTCGGTTCGACCGCTGCTCATTGGATTGCCTCGAAGGAACTGGGCGACGTCGTGTTGCTCGACATCGCCGAAGGCATTCCGCAGGGCAAGGGCCTCGACCTGGCCGAATCGGCCCCGATCGAAGGGTTTGACCTCAAAATCATCGGCACCAACGACTACGCCGACACCGCCAACTCCGACGTCATCGTCGTCACCTCGGGTGCTCCCCGCAAACCGGGTATGACCCGCGAAGACCTCATCAAAATCAACGCCAAAATCACCCGCGACTGCATCTCGAAGGCGGCCCCATTGTCGCCCAAGGCCGTCATCATTATGGTCAACAATCCGCTCGACACGATGGTCTACTTGGCCCGCCAGGTCAGCGGCTTCCCCAAAGAGCGCGTCATCGGCCAAGCCGGCGTGCTCGACGCCGCCCGCTACCGCACCTTCATTGCAATGGAGACCGGCGTCTCGGTCGAAGACATCCAGGCCATGTTGATGGGCGGCCACGGTGACGAAATGGTCCCGTTGCCACGCTTCACCACCATCGGCGGTATCCCAGTAACCGACTTCATCCCCGCTGGTCGTCTCGACGAAATCGTCGAACGTGCCCGCAAGGGTGGCGGCGAAATCGTCAACCTGCTCAAGACTGGCTCGGCCTACTATGCCCCGGCTGCAGCCACCGTGCAGATGGTCGAGGCTGTGGTCCGTGATAAGAACCGCGTCCTGCCAGCAGCCTGTTACCTCGAGGGCGAATACGGCCTCAATGACATGTACTTCGGAGTGCCGTGTGTTCTCGGCGCCGGCGGAGTCAAGAAGGTCATTCAGCTCAACCTCAACGCTGACGAGAAGGCCCTGGTCGCCGCCAGTGCCGCCGCCGTCAAGAGCTCCATCGAAGCCCTCAAGGGTATGGACCTCGACGCCTAATCATGGCAGATGGACAGCGAGTCACCATCGTGGCTCGCTGTTTTTATGGAGGGGTCACATGCTACATACGTTACAAAATGACTCGTGGCAGGTCGGTGTTTTGCCACACAGCGGGGGATCCATTGCGTACGCACGCGTCAACCGTGCGGGTGCATGGCACGATTTCTTTCGCCCGACTGCCGAAGCCGATCTGACCAATGCACTCCAGACCGCGAGCTATCCGCTCATTCCATGGTCCAACCGCATAAAATCTGCCAAAATGACGTTCCAAGGCGTCGACTATTTGATGCACGCAAATTGGCCCGACGGCACTGCCATCCATGGGGTGGTGCGTGAGTATGCACTCGCCGTTGTGTCCGCCGACGAAACACACATCCGTATGACGTTCGACTCGCGCCAACACGCCGCAGTAAATTTTCCGTTTGCGTTCACTGCGTGGGTCGAGTATCGCCTCGAGCGCAACAACTTCAGCACCCGGATTGGGTTGGCCAACATGGATACACAACCCATGCCGGCTGGTTTTGGTACCCATCCGTTCATCATGCGTAGTTTGACCAATGCGGCTGATGGCCTGTCACTCGAAATCCCCTGCACCCATGCGTTCCCCCTTGTCGATTGCATGCCGGTAGGCGCACCGAAGCCGGTCGATGCCCGACTCGACTACCAGCAGTTGCGGCCACTGGGTAGGGTCTTTGTGGACGACTGTTTGACCAATCGAGTCCTCGGCAAGCCAATCCGCTTTGTCTATCCATCATCCAACACACACATTACCCATTGGATGGATCACCTCTACCGCAATGTGATAGTGTATATGCCAATAGAATTTCCGTATATTGCGGTCGAACCGGTAACGAACACGAATGACGGCTTCAATATGCTCGCTCAGGGCAGCGCCGACCATCATGTATTTGTGTTGCAACCCGGCGAAGGGCGCGAAGCGATGTCCGGCTACATCCTCGAATAAACGAAAATCGTAGAGTGAAGAGACCGTATGCGCAATCGGGATATTGACATCGAAGGAATGGTCAATGTGCGGGACCTCGGCGGGTTCCGTACGCGGACCGGTCAGATGACACGGCACGGTGTTTTTGTGCGCGGTGATGCACCTTACCGTATTTCGGACAGGTCACGCCAACAAATGATCGACCGCGGGTTGCAAACGGTCATCGACATGCGCTATGCACACGAGCTTGCACAGCGTCCCAATCGCTTTGCAGGGCATCCACAGGTCGATTTCAAACACATTCCACTGTATGTCGAAACGAGTTACATGGGAATGATTCGGCAGTTTCGTGATCTCGGCGGGTGGTACTGTACCATTCTTGATCAAGGCGGCGTGCCGATCCGGACGATTTTGGGTATTCTTGCACATGCGCCTGCGACCACATTGCTCCACTGTTTTATCGGCAAAGACCGCACGGGGATAATGTCTGCACTGCTATTGAATCTCGTCGGTGTGTCAGATACAGACATCATCGATGACTACATCCAGAGTCAGCAAAACTTGCAGGCCATTAGTGCCGACATCCAGAGTGTGCGGCCGTTTTTTGTGCCCAAGGCCCAGTTCGAAAACCTCATTGCCGCAAAGTACGAGTACATCAACACACTGCTTGCACATCTCGTAGCGACCTACACGGATGCAGCCGGCTACATGCAGAGCATCGGGGTTGCTGAAGATGACGTTGCAGCAATTCGGTCAAAATTACTCGATACGGGTGGCGATTAGGCGTTGCCGATGATGGGTATTTCGTGGATGTGACTCCCGTTGAGGGCAATCCGCAAGAGGAAATCAGCGACGTTCGCGCGAGAAACGCGGACGTTGGTTTTTTTGTGGCGGGTTTCGACGCTGTACCGACCATTGAACGGTTCGTCAGTGAGTTGATGGGTACACACCAATGTCCAATCGAGCGAAGAACTGCGCATGCAGGCACTGTACTGTTCGCTGATGCGTAACCAGCGGGCATGTTTTGGCGTCAATAAGATGCGCCGCATCCCCGTGGTTACCACGCCGGCGAGGCCGGATTGATCGAGCAGAATCGAATCGCTCAGGGCAACAATCCGACGTACTTGGTGCCGTTCCATCGAGTGCATGATGTTGCGCAGCATCTGCGCATGGTTCTCTTCAGCGGCAGTCTGCATGGGCGCGATAGTCGAAATAACGGCTTCGGCACCTTGTATCGCACGGGCGACTTGAAATTCGTCGTTCGCGTCGCCGACCACCACGCGCATCCGCTCGTGTGACAGGGGCAGTTTGTTCGGTTTGCGGACAAATGCGGTCACATCGTGTCCGAGTGCAATAGCGAGCCGAACTAAATGGTTCCCCGTGCGTCCACCCGCCCCAAAGATAACAATCCGCATAGCACCGATATCCCTGCATACTACCAGCATCACGTACGTGAGAGGTATGTGAATAATTAAATTGTTGCTTTATTATACCCTGCTTGGCGGGTTTCGCGTCATGAAATTGTAATTTTCACTCTCACATTCTGAGACGTGATGCATCACAATATGGATACAGTGACGTGTGATTAATCAGTCCACACCCTAGAAGGATTGGACTCCATGAAAAAAGGCTCCACCCCGTTGCCCCCTGCCAACGCACCAGCATTGACCTGTGCTGACTGTGGGATGCTGTTGCGCAAGAACCTGCGCGCATGTCTCTCTTGTGGCAGGCCAATCCCAGTTCGGCAGTCACTCGCTACGAGTGTGTGGGCGCTGTTGTCGTTTTGGGTTGTCGTGCTCTGCACCGTCTACAGCCTCGTTGCAGTGCTTCGTTTTGTGACGCCAGTAACGGTTCGCGTCACCTGCACCAAACAAGTCGTCCCCGCACGTTTGTTGCTCGTGCCAACCGCCAGCTACACCGAACTGTTGAGCGCCGGCGATTGCTCGGTACCGCGCGGCTCGCTCATACTCGCCAACGATGTACCGACTTGGATTGTTGCCGCGGCAGTGCGCGACCAGACCCAATGGAGTGGGTGGGCCTATGCAACTGTCGAACACTACGGTGCGCCTATCCGTTTGTATGTCCCTGTGGCTGAACAGTGGGCAATAAAAACTATCCAAAATGCGGGCAGATCTGCCTGGGCTGATTTGTGTGCGCCAGCGTGGATCGCCCGCTGGTGCCCAGCGAATTGATGCATGGCCAAGCATAATTGGCAAACAACGGAACGCATGTGCATTTATTGCGGGACGGTCATTCGCCGCGATCTGCATCCATGCCGAAGCTGTGGCGGCAACCTCGAATGGAACGCTGTCGACTTCGTCATGACTGCAGTAGGTCTTGTTGTGCGTGTCCTTGCAGTGACGGTACTTGTGCCTGTGTTGGTGTATCTCTTAGGTACCCTGAGCCCACTGCAGGTAGTAATCGAAAGAGATCCCGCTGCGATGCGTGCCAACGGCGCCTGTTTTGTCGCCATGCCTGCGGTCAAGTCATTCATGCAAATCCGGCCACAATGCCCGGTACCTCATACTGCCATGCCGTTCCCCACACAGGCACGGACAGTGCTGTTGGCATGGGATGCCGTGCGCAGTGCACCATGGGCGTTCGGCATCATGACAGTGTATGATGAGGTGTTCATGTATGTCGACGCGTTCATCGTATGGATAGCGGCGACCGTGACCACAGAATAATCATCCCCCAACGCATCCCCGTCACAGCGGTCGTGGTGTTGGTAGCGAACGGTGCCATAAATGACCAACCCCATGCTCAACCCCCAACACGTCCGTGAGACGTTGCGCAATTTAGATGTGCGACCGACGCGGGGGATGGGTCAGAACTTCCTCATCGACCGTGACGCACTCCAGACCATCGTTTCGGCCGCACATTTGACCCCGTCATCGGTCGTGGTCGAAGTCGGACCCGGATTGGGTGTCTTGACGTGGGAACTCGTGCATGTCGCCGGTTCGGTCACGGCCATCGAACTCGACACGCGCCTGGCCAATCGGCTGGCACGGGTCTATGCTGACTCGCCTAATCTCACGTTGGTCAATCAGGATGTCCTGCAGACCGACATTGCAGCATTGACCCAGCACAAGCCATACCAGGTAGTTGCAAATCTCCCCTATGCAATTACGTCGCCGGTGTTGCGCCACTTCCTCGAGTCTGCCAATCCGCCGACGTCGATGGTGGTACTCGTCCAGCGCGAAGTCGCCCAACGCATCTGCGCGCAACCCGGTGATATGTCGATATTGGCGCATGGGATTCAGGTACGCGCGATTCCTGAACTCATCGCAGTCGTGCCGCCCGAATCATTTTTGCCAGCCCCCGAAGTGCACTCGGCGGTGATGCGCTTGACCCTGCGCGACAAACCGTTGATCGAGCCCGAGCGCGAGGCGAAGGTTTTTCGTATCCTCAAAGCAGGCTTTTTGCACGCCCGCAAACAATTGGGCAACAGTTTGTCTGGTGGGCTGGCCGCCCACGGCATCAAAATCGAACGCTCCGATGCGCAGGCAGCCCTGGTCGCTGCGGGGATTGACCCAGCCCGCCGCGCCGAAACGCTGTCGTTTGCGGAGTGGATTGCAGTCACGGAACAGTTAGATATCAGTTAACAGATATCAGTTATCAGTGATGCGAAAATACCAGTCAGATGCGTGCGCCAAGCGCCGAATCTGACTGTTTGATTTCTGTATAGACGAGAAAAATCTGTGATCAAGGAAAATGAATACATTCAGCAGACTTCGTAGATAGTAAATCTCCTCACTCCTCACTATTCCCATGGTATAGTGTCCTCATCCCACTGCGCTTCACTTGTGCTTTGTACTGCGCTCAATAGCGTCGTCCAACACCCAAAAGTGATTGAAATCACTACACATAACGTCGAAGAACTACTCAACAACTCAGTGACGAAAATCTCGATAGGTGTGCGGTGTCGCGTATGTTCAGTGGTTCGCCGATCCTATTCAAGCACTCCGCGTGCAGAACTGAAATCGAAGTGTTCAGGCTGTACTCCGGTCTACGTTTCATCCACTGGTTTAGATCAAAAGAGGTAAGCCATGGGACAAAGATTTTTCATACTTTTTAACCTGCTGATGGTACTGTTTGCGATGACGGTAACGGTTGCACATGCTGCTCCGACGATTGAAGCGTGTTCGATAAGCGGCACGTTTACGCATGATGCAAATGAAGTGACTAGTCACAGTGCCTGTACAGGGAGCGCTACGATCCCGGTAGGAGTTACTTCAATTGGGGTTTTTGCGTTTCAAAACGCGACCGCACTCACCAGCATTACAATCCCGTCAGGGCTCACGACGATTAAGTATGGTGCATTCGATGGTGCAAGTGCCCTCACTGCAGTAACTATTCCTGCAACCGTCACAGTGATTCGTGATTATGCATTCAATGGCGCTACTTCGCTTGCTACGGTCACGTTCCAATCCGGTAGCCTACTCACTTCAATAGGTGCGTTTGCATTTCAAAGCGCCACTGCACTCACCAGTATCAACATCCCGCAGGGGGTGCTATCTGTCGGAGAAGGAGCATTCATTTCGACAACCGCGCTTACTTCAATTACCGTTGACAGCGTGAATCCCGCGTACACATCTGTTGCTGGAGTGCTCTATAACATAACCACCACACAAGTAGTCGCATATCCAGCCGGGAAGGTCGCAACGTCGTACACCATCCCGACTGGCGTTACATCCATCGGGAATTATGCATTCTATAAAGCACTCAACCTCACATCGATTGTTCTTGATTCAGGTATCACAACAATAGGGGATTATGCATTCTTTGGTGCAAGTGGATTGACTGGGATTGGGATCCCTGCAGCGGTTACAACTATCGGGGATGAAGCGTTTAATAACGCAACCGCCCTCACGACCGTTACCTTTGCTACAGGGAGCCTCCTCACCGCTATTGGCGATTTTGCTTTTTCCGATGCGCGTGCGCTTACCAGCATCACCATTCCTGCAGGTGTTACGTCCATCAAACAGGGAACGTTCGCAAATGCTATTGCGTTATCTTCCGTTGTTTTTGCACCAGGAAGCATGCTCGCCACTATCGAGTCTCAAGCGTTTAGGTCGATTCGCGCCACTGAGTTGACGCTCCCTGTTGGGGTAACCGCTATTGGGATCGACGCATTCCGTAGTGCAAGCTTCCTCAAACGCGTTTTTTTCATGGGGAACAAGCCAACGATCGGAACGGATGCGTTCACTGGTTTAACCAGTGCTACTGCATACGTCAAAGTTACTGCAACAGGGTACCCCGCAGTAGGAAGTCTCATGGATGGTCTCACTATTGCGGTTGGACATACGGTAACCTACGACACAAAAGGGGGATCAACACTTGCGCCAGGATTCTGGCTATGGTACGAATCTATCGTTGCGCCATTGCCACCAACACGGACTGGCCATACATTTGCAGGATGGTCTGCAACCGATGGTGGCAGCGCATTGACGTTTCCGTATACTCCTAGCACCCTCGCAGCCACAACGCTCTATGCCAGGTGGACTGCGCTTGGTTCGACACCTACTCCGAGCCCCCGCCCTGATATGTTCAAAAAAATCGACAGTGGCACATCGTTCACGCTCGCCGTGCGTCAAGATGGGAAGTTGGTTACTTGGGGATTTAACAATACAAATCAAGCGCAGATTCCGCTCGGTCTCATCAACGTGATCATGAGTGACATCGATGTCGCACATAATTATTCGCTGGCCGTTGACATGACCGGGAAGTTGTTCGGGTGGGGTAGGAATGACTTCAAGCAACTCGACTTCCCAGTGACTGGACGTAGCAACGTTTCATCTGCTTCCGCGGGATTCGGGCATATTTTGGTGCTCAAAAAGAACGGCGATGTTGTTGGCTGGGGATATAACAACGAAGGACAAACTGACATCCCGTCCTATGTTCGTCGTGGGGTGACAGCTGTCTCAGCAGGCTTTGAGCATTCTCTTGCGATCAAAAATGGAAAGGTCATTGGCTGGGGAGACAATTCATGGGGACAAGCCGATCCACCCAAAAACGCAACCGACATTGTCGCAATATCTGCTGGGTATCAACACTCACTTGCGCTCAAGCGAGATGGAACGGTGTTGTGTTGGGGTCGAAAGAAAGAACGTCAATGTGAATTGCCCACACAGGTAAAGAAGATAACGGCAATCAGTGCGGGAAATCAGTATTCGCTCGCGATGGATCGAGCAGGTGCCGTCTACGGGTGGGGCCTGAACAGCCACAATCAAACAATCGTTCCGGCTGAACTTGGACCGGCGAGTGCCATCGCAGCGGGCGTGGTGCACTCTGTCATTGGATTGAAGGACGGTACAGTGCGTGCGTTTGGCAACCCAGCCCACCAGGTATTGGTCACCCGTACGCCATAGTTATGAAACAGTCAGATGCGTGCGCCAAGCGCCGAATCTGACTGTTTGATTTCTTTATAGACGAGAAAATCTGTGATCAAGGAAAAATGAATCCCTTCAGCAGACTTCGTAGCCAGCAAATCTCCTCACTACTCACTACTCACTACTCACTGAAAACTGAAAACTACTCACTGTCCAACAATTTCCATTCATAATGCACACCGGCTTTGAATGTGAAGGTATCGCCAGACACCACAACGCCGCGCGATGAGACATCGCGGATATCGAACGGCGCGTGTACCGTCATCGATTGTGTCGTCTCGCTGACGATGAAGGCCTCGACAAACGCCTCGTTCTTCCACTCGATGTCAATTGTGATGCCGCCGCGCAGGCGGATGCCGGTGAGTTTGCCGGTGCGCCATGCTTTGGGGATCGCGGGCATGAGGCTCAGCACACCGGCGTGACTCTGCACCACCATTTCGGCGATAGCGGCGGGGGAACCGAGGCTCCCGTCGATCTGGAAGGGCGGATGTGAACCGAGCATGCTCGGGTAGGTTGAGTCGCGTAGCAGGCGATGTAACACTGCCAGCGCTGCTTCGCCGTCGCCCAACCGTGCATAACACGCTGCCACCCAGGCAGCACTCCAACCGGTGTGTCCGCCGCCATGGGCCAACCGTACCGCGAGGCTCTCGCGGGCTGCTTCGGCCAGGTCGGGAGTGCCCCATGGTGTAATCTCGGCCGACGGGTAGAGCCCATACAGGTGCGAGATGTGTCGGTGCCCCGGTTCGGATTCGGCCGGCTGATGCCGCCACTCCTGCAGACGACCGTCTGCACCAATGATGGGCGCAGGCAGCAGCGGCAGGGCCGCGCGGATCTCGGCGAGCCACGGTTCGTCGAGCGCCAACTGCTCTGCCATGTCGAGGCATGCCAGCCAGAGTGCCCGGGTCATGGCAATGTCAGACTCGCTGCCGATCGAGACGCCGCAGGCTTGGCCATCCGCAGCCACAAAGGGATTTTCGGGCGAGGTCGACGGGCTGCTCTGGAGCGTGCCATCGGGTTGCGTTTGTAGCCAATCGAGGAGGAACTCGGCTGCTCCACGCATCAACGGCAGTGCGCGTTCGCGCGCGAAATCACCGTCATTGCTGAACAGATATTCCTCGTAGACGTGCAGACTCAGCCATGCAGCAGCATACGGCCATAGGAACCAGACGGCTTTGCCTTTGACTGCATTGGCCTGGGCCCAGATGTCGGTATTGTGATGGGCTGTCCAGCCCCGGCATCCGTATGCCGCCGCAGCGCGCGCGCCGTCGATCGCGAGATGTTCGATCAGGTCGGTCAAAGGGGATTGGCATTCACGCAGATTGGTTGTCAGCGCCGCCCAATAGTTCATCTGGGTGTTGATGTTGATGGTGTAATTGCTGCTCCACGCCGGCCGTGGATTGTCGTTCCAAATCCCTTGCAGGTTGGCCGCCTGGGTACCCGGTTGCGACGACGCAATCAGCAGATAGCGACCCATGTTGTAGAGCAACGCCAGCAATCCGACATCATCGGCAGGCGCTTCGACCGGCGCATGCGAATCTGCGTGGCCATGATAGCGCACCGTCGCATCGAGCATCGATTGCTCAGCCCCCGACAATCGACGCAGTCGTTCGTCGGTCGG
>CAIPUQ010000144.1 GCA_903868295.1 uncultured Roseiflexaceae bacterium | reverse complement strand
CCATGTTGGTGGCAATGGTGACGGTGCCTTTGCGACCGGCCTGGGCGATGATGTTTGCTTCGCGTTCGTGCTGCTTGGCATTGAGGACATTGTGCTCAATCCCGGCTTTTTTGAGAAGCATGCTCAATCGTTCGGACGTTTCGACCGACGTGGTACCGACCAATACTGGTCGTCCTTCGGTGTGTCGTTCCTGGATATCTTCGATGACCGCATTGAACTTGGCGGCTTCGGTCCGATAGATGAGGTCGCTTGTGTCGTCACGAACCGTCGGGCGATGGGTGGGGATCACCGTGACTTCGAGATTGTAGATTTTGGCGAATTCTTCACGCTCGGTGTCGGCCGTACCGGTCATCCCAGCGAGTTTTTTGTACATGCGGAAAAAGTTTTGATACGTAATCGACGCCAATGTAACGTTTTCTTGGCGGGTACGTACCCCTTCTTTGGCTTCGATTGCCTGATGCAAGCCATCGCTCCAGCGGCGGCCAGCCATTTTGCGGCCCGTAAACTCGTCGACAATGACGACTTCACCGTCACCTTCGACGACATAATCTTTGTCGCGGTGGTAGACGAACTGGGCGCGCAGGGCATTTTCGAGGTAATGCGTCAACGCAAAGTATTTGGGGTCATAGAGGTTCTCGTCGCTGGGGATGCGCAACAGGCGCTCGACTTTGAGGATGCCCTCTTCGGTCATCTGAATGCCCTTGGAGCGCGGATCAATCATGAAGTCGCCGTCGGGTTCGATTTCGTCACGTTTGGCTTGATCGGGTGTGACCGAGCTCAGCTTGAGGTTGCGCACGAGCTGTGCAAAGCGCTTGTACTCTTGGCTGCTCTCTTGGGCAGGGCCCGAAATAATCAATGGCGTCCGTGCTTCGTCGATCAGAATATTGTCGATTTCGTCCACGATGGCATAGTTGAGCGTGCGCTGCACCAGCTGCTGCTCTTCGAACACCATGTTGTCGCGCAAGTAATCGAAGCCGATTTCGCTGTTGGTACAGTAGGTGATGTCGGCATGGTAGGCTTGGCGCCGGGTGGCCGGGCGCCAGTGAATCAAACGCCGGTCATCGGTGGCCGCATCGCCGTCTGAGTAGTCTGGGTCAAAGATTGCCGAAAAATCATGCGCGATGACTGCGACTGACAATCCGAGGGTGTGGAAAATCGGAGCCATCCAGCCGGCACCGACACGGACCAGATAATCATTGACGGTGACGAGATGGACCCCGTTGCCGGTCAACGCATTGAGGTACAACGGGAGGGTCGCGACGAGGGTTTTGCCTTCGCCGGTACGCATTTCGGCGATGCGACCACTATGCAACGTGATGCCACCGATGAGCTGTACATCATAGTGGCGCTGCCCAATGAGGCGCTTCGAGGTTTCGCGCACGACGGCGAACGCCTCTGGCAAGAGCGCATCCAGTGATTCGCCGGCAGCCAAACGTTCTTTGAAGCGGGGCGTATAGGCCGCCAATTCGGCGTCGCTACAGCGCTCCATCGTCGGCTCGAGCGCGTTGATTTTGTCGACTATCGGGGCAATACGACGCAGTTCTTTGTCAGAACCTTCGCCGAGGAGACTTTTGATGAATTTGAACACACGCACTCCTTGTGGTGATGCGGCCAGTCACGGTTTGCCGTGCATCAACATGTAGTATAGCACAGCAATGCAGTGCTGAGGCCTTGCGAGATGAGTATGCGCTCAAGATTACGGCACGTGAGAGCCGTTTCCCGATGGGTTGCTGTGGTACGATACGCCGTGTTCTGAGAATGTGAATTGAGAAATGTCTTGACCACACAGTACGATCGCTGGATCGCCCGCTTTTGGGTTTTTTGGATGAGCCAAACCGTTGCCCGTATCGGCAGCGCTTTCTCGGGATTTGCACTTGTCTGGTGGGTCGCCAAAACCTATGGGACGGCCACCTCGCTCGCCACGGGGACGTTGATTACCATGCTTCCGAGCATCGTACTTGGCCCATTGATTGGCACGTTGGTCGATCGATTGCATCGCAAGACGGTGATTCTGTGTGCCAATATCGTCTACGCGGTTGCAGCGCTGGCATTGTTCACTTTGTCCGAGGCGGGCATGTTGACGCTGTGGCATCTGTATGTGGTGATGTTTGTCAACGCACTGGCAGGGCAGTTCCACTATTTGTCGGTGAGTGCCGCCACGACATTGATGGTGCCAGCGGAGCAGTTGCAACGTATCGGCGGGATTTCGCAATTGCGCGAGGGTGCGGTGTCGGTCTTTGCACCGCCGGTCGGTGCGTTGTTGCTCGAGGCGATTGGACTCAATGGGGTGTTGTTCATCGAGATCGTGACAGCAATGATGGCCTTTGCGTTGGTATTGAGCATCCGTATTCCTGACCCGCCTGCGGCTGCGGAGGAGTCCTCTCATGAAGGTGTGTTTGCTTCGTTGCGGAGTGGCTTTGCGTATGTGCTGGGGTGGCCCGCTTTGCTCGCATTGATGGCCATGGCGATGGTCGTCAATCTCTTTTTTAACCCGGCATTTTCGCTGATGCCACTGCTCGTCAAAGATCACTTCCAAGGTGGAGTCATCCAACTTGCCTGGATGGAGACCGGGTTCGGTGCGGGGATGATTGCCGGTTCGCTATTGCTCGGCGTCTGGGGCGGGTTCACGCGCAAACTCTACACGCTCCTCCTCGGTGTTGGCGTCATGGGTTTGGCAGCCTTTTGTCTGGGTGTGTTGCCCAGCTCGGGGATACTGACGGCGATTGCCGCCATGGTCATCATCGGGATTGCCCAACCATTGACAAATGCACCGCTGATGGCGATTATCCAGGGCACTGTGCCGCTCGAACTGCAGGGCCGGGTGATGGGCTTTCTGGGGAGTGCGGCAGGGATTATCTCGCCGATTGGGTTGCTGGTGGCCGGGCCGGTGTCGGATCGGCTGGGCGTGCAGGTGTGGTATCTGGTGGCCGGCGTCGTCGCGCTGATTGCGGTGCCGGTTGGGTTGTTGTTGCCCGTTCTGCGGACGTTGGATGATGCGAGAGCCGTTCACACAGACGAAGCCACGCCCTGAACGGGTCGTTGAATGGGCCCCAGGGATGAAAAACGTTATTGTGAAAGCGTCCGTGGGAATGAAAAACGAGACTGTGAAAGCGCCTCTGGGATGAAAAGACGACACTGAAAAAGCTTCCCTTGGAATGACAAAACGAGACTATGAAAGCGCCTCTGGGAGTGAATAAACCTGGATTATGAGACTTTTTCGCAGGGGAACGTGCGTCATTCCATTGGACGCAGGTCCAATGGAATGACGGATTTTTCGAGATATGTCCGTTCGGGGTGCGTGGTGCCCATGCTGGGGATAAACCCGACCGTCAATGCAAACGCCATCGATTCGTGCAATTGCGAATAAATCGCTGTGCGCAAGACGCTTGACTGTTGGGTACGCGCATACTCGCTGGCCTTTTCGATGCACCAGCGCCCCACACCGCGTTGGCGGAACGACGGCATCACTACAAAATCGCTCAGGTACGTCGCTGGGATGCTATCGTCGTCGAACACTCCTGGCACAATCCAATGTGGGGCGATTTTGGTCAGCGAAAACGTCGCCACACTCACCCCCATGTATTGCACCAACATGATGTGATTGGCCGTTGTTTGGCGTTCGAGTTGGCGGGTCGTCGTCGCGATGCCCCACATCCCCAACCCATGGGTCAAGCGGAGCTGGGTCGCAGATTCTTCGAGCAGTGCTTGGACATTGCTGAGCTCGGTCATGCGGGCGCGATGGAGCGTTATATTTGCATAATTCAATGCAGTGTCGGTGTTGCGCGTCATGGGAAAGCAGACTCCGCCAAACGGTAAGTATCGAAGTTCTATCGTACCATACGAGCGCAGGGAACGGCAGCAACGAGGCGACCAGCATCCGTCGGTATGCGGCTGTGCGTGCATCACAAACCCGTTGCTCTTGCGCGTCCTAAGGTAGAATGGTGGGACAACATGCTTTACAACGAGGGTCCATGACACAGCGCATACAAACCGTAGTAATAGCCTGGCTCTTGGTCAGCGTGGTTGTCTGTGTCGGTTTTCTGGCGCTGGTGACGTCCATCGACACACGCGTCTTGCGCATCCCCGTCAGCGACGCAGATCGCCATCTCTATCCAGGGTTGTATGCCCGCGAAGCAGATCATCGTTGGTCCAGCAACGCACAACAATTACGGATCCCGACGGTACGCGATGTACCGCATATCGTCACGCTTGCACTGTCCAATGGATATCCTTCGGACCTCGCACCGCCTGTGGTGACGGTGCCTGCGGGGCACCACGGATCGGCCAGCTGGCCGGTCCCCGCTGGCGCAGTCCGTCGCTTTCAAATCCTGACGACGGCGCATGGGCAGTGGCGCTGGGATCGTACCGTCGAT
>CAIPUQ010000143.1 GCA_903868295.1 uncultured Roseiflexaceae bacterium | reverse complement strand
ATTTCGGTGTAATCGCAGCAGTCTTGCCATCGACGATGGGGAACAAGAACTGGTTCAGCATTTCGGGCTTGACACGACCGAGGGCGGTCTTCTTATCGATGACGCCTTCTTCGACCAAGTCGACAGCGATACGCACAGCGGCCATGCCGGTACGCTTGCCGTTGCGGGTCTGCAACATCCACAATTTGCCGCGCTCGATGGTGAACTCAACGTCCTGGACGTCTTTGTAGTGGGCTTCGAGCTTGTGGGCAATCTCGAGGAATTCCTTGTGGGACTTCGGCAACTCTTGTGCCATTTGTTCGATGGGCTTTGGTGTGCGGATACCTGCAACGACGTCTTCGCCTTGGGCATTGATCAAGTATTCGCCGAACATGTCGTTTTCGCCGGTAGCAGGGTTGCGGGTAAATGCGACGCCGGTGGCGCTGTCATCACCCATGTTGCCGAACACCATGGCTTGCACGTTGACACCGGTGCCGATGTTATCGGGAATCTTCTCGATGCGGCGATAGTCGATTGCACGGCGACCCATCCACGAGTTGAACACGGCCATAATGGCCATTTCCAGCTGCTTGTTTGGATCTTCGGGGAAGTCGTTGCCGGTGTCTGCTTTGATGAGCTTCTTGAACTCATTGGCAATATCGGTAAGTTCTTGTGCACTGAGGTCGGTGTCGGCGCGGTTCTTACCCTTGGCGTGATTCATCACGTGTTCGAGCTTTTCGCCGTCAACGCCCAACACAATTTTGCCGAACAACTGCACAAAGCGGCGATATGCGTCAGCAGCAAACCGTGGATTGCCGGTCTGATCTGCCAAACCTTTGAGGGTTTCAGCATTCAAACCAAGATTCAACACCGTGTCCATCATGCCGGGCATGGATTCACGCGCGCCGGAACGAACCGACACAAGCAGAGGATTGCGTGCATCGCCGAACTTCTTGCCGGACTTTGCTTCGACATCTTTCAATGCTTCGCGTGCCTGGTCCCACAACCCTTCCGGCATTTTCTTGCCGAATTCATAGTAGGCATTACAGGCTTCGGTGGTAATGGTGAATCCTGGCGGGACGGGAACGCCGGTGCGGGTCATTTCGCCCATTCCAGCACCCTTGCCACCAAGCAGTTCACGCATGGTGGAATTAGCCTCGGTGAAGAGGTATACCCACTTCTTTGACATGGAAAAAGCTCCTCTACTGTGCAGACTACGTATTTGGATGTGCGTTCACGCAACGGAGCGGCATATGCGACACTGCAGGCCGACATCTCCACCAGAATTTGGCACAGAAATACCGCGCCTAGTGTACGCCAACTTGCCGATTCGTGCAAGCTGACGGTGACTGCGCGGTGGTTTTGTGCAGTTACGGGGTACGCAAGAGACCAGCGCTCCCTAACTCGACCATGACTTCCGCAGCGGCGCGTTCCCCCGACTCGATTGCTCCTTCGAGCGTGTTGGTCCAGTGTGTCGCGGTCTCGCTGCCTGCCCAGTGCAATCGACCAACCGGCGTCGCGACATTATGAATATACGATGCCGCACCCGGTGCGAGGAACCCGTTTGCACCACGATTCCATCGCTCAGCATTCCAATCACGTTCAATCATGCCTCGATACGCCAGTGCTTCGGGTCCAAACCACTGTTGGAGTTGATTGATTACCGCTGCCAGGCGTTCGTTGCGTGGTTGCATCCCCCAATGATGGGCAGCCTCTGCGCTGAGCACACACGCCAACGCTCCTTCGGTCGCATTGACCGGCGATACATCATGACACATCGAAAAAGGACCCGCATCGTCGATAATCATGCCCGATTTGCCGTTTTCGCGCCAGAATGGGTAATCATAAAAGACCACCATCGTCAATGCCCGACCCATAATGATGCGTTGTTGGAGCGCATCGCGTGCGGGCGGCAGATGTGGTTCGAAGTAGATTTGCTGTGTGACCACCGGTGGGGTT
>CAIPUQ010000142.1 GCA_903868295.1 uncultured Roseiflexaceae bacterium | reverse complement strand
CTTGCTCTCGGTCTCGGTCGGTTCGATCATCAATGCCTCGGGCACAATGAGCGGGAAGTACACCGTCGGCGGGTGGATCCCGTAGTCAATCAACCGCTTGGCGATATCTAGGGTGTGTACGCCTGGCGCGCCGACGATTTGTCCTTTGAGCACGGTTTCGTGCATGCAGAAGCGGTCGACGGCAACCGGGTACAGATCGCTCAGTTTGGATTGGATGTAATTTGCATTGAGCACGGCAGTCTCGGAGACAAGGCGCAACCCTGCAGCACCCATCATGCGAATGTACGTCCACGCCCGAATGAGCATGCCGAAGTTGCCCCAGAACGCTTTGACCTGGCCGATGCTCTTGGCTGGGGTGACCCACGCGTAGGTCGAACCGGTTTTGCCGACCAATGGCCCTGGCAAAAACGGTGCCAATGCAGCGGTGCACCCGACTGCGCCGGACCCCGGACCGCCACCACCGTGTGGCGTAGTAAACGTCTTGTGTAGGTTGTAGTGCATAAAGTCAAAGCCCACCGCGCCGGGTTTGACGATACCCAAAATGGCATTGAAATTCGCACCGTCACCATACATCAGGCCGCCGGCTGCATGCACCAGTGCACAGATTTCGCGGATTTGCTCTTCGAACAGGCCTACGGTGTTGGGGTTGGTCAACATCATGCCCGCAGTACGTTCCGACAGTTTGGATTTGAGGTCGTCCATATCCACATTGCCGCGGTCGTCAGATTTGACTTCGACAACTTTGTAGCCCACCATTGCCGCCGTGGCGGGATTTGTCCCGTGGGCTGCGTCGGGGACCAGTATTTCGGTACGGGCGTCATCGCCACGGTCGGCATGATATGCCTTGAACACGAGGATACCGGTGAGTTCGCCTTGTGCACCTGCAGCCGGTTGCAGCGAAACATCCGAGAATCCCGAAATCTCACCGAGATCATGCTGGAGCTCGTACATCAACCGCAACGCACCTTGCGAAAGCGCTGCCGACTGTAATGGATGCACTGCTGCCAGACCAGGGATACGCGCCGCTTCTTCATTGATTTTGGGATTGTACTTCATGGTGCACGACCCAAGCGGGTACATGGTGGTGTCGATACACATGTTGCGCTGCGAGATGCGCGTAAAGTGGCGAATGACTTCTGTCTCACTCAACTCGGGCAATTCGTTGAGTTCATCACTGCGGAGCAAATGGGCGGGGAGCTCCGTGGTCGGTACATCGCAGGCAGGCAGACTGACGCCGATGCGCCCTGGAGCTGCCAGTTCAAATATGGGTGGTTCGAAGGTACTCATGTTTATTCCTCTTCTATGGGGTATGTCGACGTGTGGATTGCATCACACCAGCGCTGTACAACGGTCAACAGTCGGTGTGCATCGTCTGTCTGTGCGTGGGTCGCCGCATGTGCCGCACGGCTGAACATCCAGGCGAGTCGTTCGGGCAGGAGTGAGCGTTCACGGAGCTGATCGATGGGCCGTTGGGAACGTTCGTCGTAGACTTCTCCGTAGCCGATGCGCAGTGCAAAATAGGCGTCGTCTGCACAGGCGTCGGCGATGCGCACATGCTCTGCAGCGGGTCGACCGCCGAAGGCGCTGTTCCATTGCGTGAACGCAGAAATCGTCACCTGCTGACCCGTGCGTTCTACCCAGATCGACTCGGGACCGATTGCGCCATG
>CAIPUQ010000141.1 GCA_903868295.1 uncultured Roseiflexaceae bacterium | reverse complement strand
TTTCGAATACAAGTGGGGGCATGCTGATGAAACCGAATGTTATCTATGTGCATTCGCACGACACGGGGCGCTATATACCGCCGTACGGGCATGCGGTGCCGACGCCCAATTTGCAACGGTTCGCCGAGCAGGGTGTGGTCTTTCGGAACGCCTTTAGTGTGGCACCCAATTGCTCGCCGAGTCGCTCTGCCTTGGTGACCGGGTATGCACCGCATTGCAACGGCATGAATGGCTTGGCGCATCGAGGCTTTTCTCTTGTCGACATAACGCATCACGTGTTGCATACATTGCGGCCGCACGGCTACCACAGCAGTTTATTTGGGGTACAACATGTGGCCAAGCAGCCGCAGCAGATTGGTTATGATCATGTGTGGGTAGAGAGTGGTCGGGCTGCCAATGTCGTGCAGGCGGCGCGTGAATATTTGCAAAAAGTACCACAACCGTTTTATATGGAAATTGGTTTTTTCGAGACGCATCGCGAGTTTCCCGATCTTGCTGATGACGGGGATCCGACCTACTGTCGGCCACCAGCGCCGTTGCCCGACACGCCCGAGATTCGACGTGACATGGCTGCGTTCATCGAGTCGGCCAAGATTCTCGATGATGCGGTAGGAGTGGTGATGCAGGCCTTGGTCGAGGCAGGGTTAGTCGAGAACACATTGATTTTTTATACGACGGATCACGGACCGGCGTTCCCTGGGATGAAGACGACATTGACCAATCATGGGATTGGTGTGCCATTGATTGTGCGCGGGCCGGGTGGCTTTGCAGGCCCCAAGATGATTGAAGCGCCGGTGTCGCACATGGACCTCTTTCCCACTGTCTGTGAACTTGCTGGCATTCCCGCACCTGCGTGGTTACAAGGCAAATCACTATTGCCGTTGGTTCGGGGTGAGACGGAGGTATTGCACGAACAGCTCTATGCCGAGGTGACCTATCATGCCGCCTACGAGCCAATGCGGGCGGTGCATACACCACGCTACAAGTACATCAAGCGCTTTGATGGGCGTACGACGCCGGTGCGGCCGAATGTCGACGACAGCCCCAGCAAAACCGTGTGGCATGACCTTGGCTGGGGCGAGCGCCCGATTGATAGCGAAATGTTGTACGACTTAATGTTTGACCCGAACGAAGCGAATAATCTGGTGGGAAATCCACGGTATGCCGAGGTACTCGCGGACATGCGTGGGCGCTTGCAGGGTTGGATGACCGACACCCACGACCCATTGTTGGTTGGTGCAGTGCCGTTGCCTGAATGGGCACAGACCAATGATGTTGATGCGTATACGCCGTCGGGACCGTTGTTCCCACCAGTATCCGATGCGGGGATGGAAGGTGCGGCACCAACGACGCCACGGTAGAAACGCTGCAAGTTGCGTTTGTAGAGGGCCGTTGCAAACTGGACATCCACAATGCAGAACATCTCGGTAGTCGACGAAACTGTTAACACGTCGTGTTCGTCAACTGCTGCGTGATACGCTGGTGTTCATTCAATAGTGCGAGTTCGATCGTGCGCGCTCTAGATAGGCGTATTCAGCAGGTCGGAACGTGAGATAGAGAAAAACACAGTCCGATTCGCGATTATTTTTGCTTCACGAAGTGGGTTGTGATTACATCGCTTTTTTGTGTGCTTTGCTTCGTTGCGTCGCAGAACGAGTATTTGACATGCGTTGTGAATTCATCTATAATCGGTTTAGTCCTAACCGTATGATGGAATCGTTCACGGTGCAGTTGTGCGTATGACGATTGTTCATGCAAACGACGTTACGGTGGGCAAGTACTCAGGTTGGTTGTTTGCGCATAGCGTTGCGAGTTGCACGCAAATGAGCACACGTTAGTAGAAGATTTGGAAGGATTGCTATGAAGATTTTCCTCTTCGGCGACTCGCTGTTCGACAATGGTGCGTATGTTGGCAACGGTCCAACAGTCACTGCTTCACTCGAAGCAATGTGGTCGGCAGGCGTCGAGCGTGTTGCACGTGATGCACACGTTATCTCGAGCATCCCATACCAGTGGGAAGAAGCTCGCCGCATCGGTTTGAACCCAGCGCACGACGCAGTCGTTGTCAGCGTTTCGGGCAAGGACTTCTTGAACCGCTTGCACCTCTGGATGGAGCCATGCCCAACCATTGCTGATGGCTTGCTGCAGATCCACGAGATTCTCTCGTCGTTCTACGCAACCTACACTGCAATGGTCGACGAGATGGTCGCCCGCGGTTGCCGCCACTTGGTGTTGACCACCATTTACCCAGTGTTCGACATGCAACGCATCGAATACATGGTCACCTCCGTCCCAACCCGTGTCTCCAAGACCTGGGCTGTGACTGCTCCGATCATCAACTTGATGAACTCACACATCCGTGCAGAGGCCAAGCGTGTCGGTGCCAAGGTTGTTGACCTGTACCACAGCGACATCGAGCCAAACGACATCGTCTTCGGCATCGAGCCAGGACCGACCGCCAGCCCCAAGATTGCGCAGGCAATCGTCAAGGCCATGCGCGTCTCCTAAGCTGATTAGGTTTTTCAACGACCGCACACACTGTGTGCGGTCGTTTTTTTGTGACATCGTTGGTTCTTCAGCTGTCACCATTTCGATTACACCCGCAGTAGATTGGTGCATATTGGTTACGCACCAACAAAGGAGCACAGCGTGAACTTGACGGGTCTGCATCATGTAACGGCAGTCACCAAAAATGCCAAAGCGAACCTTGCGTTTTATACCCAGATTCTGGGGATGCGTTTAGTCAAAAAAACCGTTAATCAAGATGACGTGTCTGCATATCACCTTTTTTATGCCGATGCCGTCGGCAGCGCAGGGACGGACCTGACATTTTTTGAATGGGCGAACATCTCTGCCCAGCAACCAGGCACCGGGGCCATCGACATGATTGCCCTGCGCGTGCCAGATCAGGCTGCCATCGACTACTGGGTGGCACGGTTTGATGCACATGGCATTGATCATGATGCCGCGTTTCAATGGATGGGTAATCGGCCGGCGGTGGCGTTCCGCGACCCCGAGGGTCAACAGCTGATGCTCATCAGTGATTTGGGTACTCCTGGTGGTGTGCCGTGGGACAAAACCGACGTTCCTATCGCACATGCAATCACCGGACTGTTCGGTACGGGCATCACGGTGCGTAGCCGTGATCAGATGGAACTGTTGTATCGCGATGTGTTTGGGTTTACTTTTCACCACGAGATGGCACATCCAACCATCCCGGAGCGTACACTGCTCCTTTTTTCGGCCGGCGAGATAGCAGGCGGTACCCTGGTTGTACAGATTGCACCTGACATGCAACCGAGTCGTCTCGGGGCCGGCGGGGTGCATCACATTGCGTTCCGCGTGCCTGATGTCGACGCTGCAATGTTTTGGATCGAACGGTTGCGCTCTGTTGGGTTGCAACCAACGACCGTTATCGACCGGTTCTACTTTCAATCGGTGTATACCCGCGTACCAGGGAACATCCTGATCGAAATCGCCACGGACGGTCCGGGATTTGCGCAGGATGAGTCACTCGAAACGATGGGGCAGCGCCTTTCGTTGCCGCCGTTTCTCGAAGGTCGTCGGCGCGAAATAGAAGCCGGTCTCAAGCCTTTGGCGTGAGTGATATGGTATGATACGGGCATTGTTTTGGAGGAGAAAGACTGCATGGTGCAGACTCCCATGTATTCGGTGGTTATCCCCGTGTACAACAGTGCCCGTATCGTTACGACTGTCGTCGAGCGGACGATGGCGTTTTTTGTGGCACACGGTTGGACATACGAAATCATCCTTATCAATGACGGCAGCCGCGATGCGAGTTGGTCCGTCATTGCAGCGTTGGCACGCCAGCACGAACCGGTGATAGCCCTCAATTTGCTGCGTAATTACGGCCAGCATAATGCCGTTTTTGCAGGGATGCATCAGAGTCGGGGTGAATACGTCATCACCATTGATGATGATCTGCAGAATCCCCCCGAAGAAATCATTCATCTCGTACGAGGCGCCGCAGAGGGCAATCACGATGTGATGTTCGGCAAATTTCAACAAAAGAAGCACAGTCTTGTGCGCCGCATCGGCAGTGGGATTATCCACACGATGAACAACAAAATCTTCCTCTGCCCAGCGGATATTACGCCGAGCAATTTTCGACTGATGCGCCGAGATGTCGTGACGCGGATGCTCGATTACAAGACCTCGTACCCATATACAACCGGGCTTGCGTTGATGTTTGCGCATTCGGTGGGCAATGCGTCGGTGCAGCATCTCGAGCGTGCAGAAGGCAAGAGCAACTACAACCTGTACAAGATTCTCAGCTTGGTGTTGCGTATTCTCTTTAATTATTCGATTTGGCCGTTGCGGCTGGTCACATTGACCGGCTTTGCTATTTCGATGGTGAGCTTTCTCATTGGCATTATCGTGGTCGTGCGGAAGTTGCTCGATAACATTCAAATCGAAGGTTGGACCGGCATCATCGTTATGTTGGCGGTGCTCAATGGGCTTATTATTCTGATGTTAGGGATGCTGGGCGAGTATGTGATTCGTATCTTGCAACATCTGAATTCGCGCGAGACATACTACATAAAAGAGATTATCGAATGACCGACCAGCACTTTTTCATTGGTGGTGCCCAGCGTTCTGGGACGACCTATGCATACTACCTCTGCGCAGATCATCCCGATATCGAGATGGCACTGCCGGTGCGCCCCGAGCCGAAGTTCTTTCTGAATCCTGCGCTGCATAGCCAAGGATACGCGTATTATCGGCAGACGTATTTTGGAAAAAAACCGCATGTGCGGATGTATGGCGAAAAAAGCACCAGTTATATCGAAGTCGAATCGGCAGCGGCTGCGTTGGCGGCGATGATTCCCGATGCAAAAATCGTTTTTGTGTTACGCGATCCCATCGAACGTGCGATTTCGAATTACCGCTTTAGTCTGTTCCACGGTGTCGAGACGTTGTCGATGGCAGAGGCGTTCACCCAAGAGGCAGCGCGGGTAGAGCACTATGATCACGCCCGGTTTTCGGTGTCGCCCTATGCGTACCTGCGCCGTGGAAGATACATCGAGTATATCGAAATGTATGAACGGTATTTCCGTCCTGAGCAGATATACATCCTCATTTATGAGCAGATGTTTGTACAGGACGCATCGGTGCGCGGATTGTATGCATTTTTGGGGGTCAATCAACAGTACCGGGCGGCGACCCGTGGTGATGTCATCAATGCCAACAGCGAAGCCGCCGGAGAAGAACTGACCCCCGCGTTACGCGCGCACCTGCGCGAATCATATGCCCCATACACGGCACGCTTACGTGCGCATACAGGGCTGCGTATACCCGAATGGGAATAACCCGGACTAGTCACGTTCGAGTGTGACGACGGTGCCGGTCCGCAGGCTTTCGGTCGCAGCCCGCGCCACTCTGAGGCTCGCCATTGCATCCGCAATGTCGGGCTTCGGTACTGTTTGCTCACGGAGACAACGGAAGAAATACGAAAGCTCGCTCACATAGGCATCGACAAAGCGATTTGCAAACGATTGGTCGGGTACCAGCGCAGGCGCGCCATCACCGTCGCTGGGCATTGCACCCGGGGCTGCCACGAATGCACGTGCCAATGCACCCGAAACCTCGGTGCGGATATCGTAGCCCCAGGTGGTGCGGCGCCCGCCTTCGACGACGCCGAGTGCACCGTTTGCAAACTTCAGCATCACCATGACCGTGTCGACATCATCGGCATCATGGAACCCAGGGTCGACGAGGACCGATCCCCAGCTGTGGACCGCTACAATCGGCCCGACCAGATGGAGTGCCAAATCAAAATCATGGATCAGCATATCGATGCAGATGCCGCCGCTGGTTTTGATGAAGGCCAAGCTCGGTGGTGCAGCATCGATGCTGACCGCACGGAAGCGCTCGATAGCGCCGAGTTCGCCGGCGTCGATGCGGCGTTTGAGTTGGGCATAGCGGTCATCGAAGCGACGCATGTAGCCGATCATCACGGGTACGTTGTGTTTGGCGGCAAGGTCGCGCACCATGGCAGCGTCTGCCAACGATAATGCGACCGGTTTTTCGCACCAGACGGGTTTGCCGGCGGTGATTGCCGCCGCGATGAGCTCGGGATGGGTTGCAGTCGGGGTCGCAATGAGCACCACGTCGACATCCGCTGCGTTGATAGCCCCGAGCGGGTTGGTACTGGCGCGGGGGGCGTCGACGATGGCAGCACCCTGTTGGGCAGCCGCGAGGTGCGCATCAACGACTTCGACCACGCGCACGCCTGGCATGCGCGAGAGGTTGGTGAGGTGCATCAGGCCGATGCGCCCGGCGCCGATGAATGCCACGGTGATGGGTGCTTCAGGATGTGTTTTCATACAAATTCTGCCAATCGTACGGGGCGGCGTTCGTTGTAGCTACGCCATGCTGCGAGCCCTGCGATGAGTGCTTTGCGTGCGTCTCCGCCGGTCACGACGGCAGGGGTGCCGTTGGTCACTGCGTGCACAAATGCCTCTATCTCGGCAGCGTATGCTTCGGCATAGCGTTGCATGAAGAAATTGAGCGGGAGATCTCGGCTCACGCCGTTCGCAGTGCTGAGCGTGGTGTTGTTGGGGAAGTTGTTGGCTGTTTCGATGCTCCCGGCACTCCCAAAGATTTCGGCCCGTTGGTCGTAGCCATAGACCGCCTGGCGGCAGTTGTCGATGGTGCCGATAGCGCCATTGGCGAAGCGCAAAACTGTCACGTGTGTGTCGATGTCGCCGGCTGCGCCGATAGCAGGGTCGACCGTGACCGCTCCCTGGACATACACCTCTTCGATGTCGCTGCCCATCAAGAAGCGGGCGATGTCCCAATCGTGGATGGTCATATCGAGAAAGATGCCGCCCGAGACCTTGATGTAGCTGATGGGCGGTGGGGCAGGATCGCGACTGATGATATGAATGATTTTTGGGGTCCCAATGGTGCCGTCTGCCACAGCCTGGTGCATGCGTACGAAATTCGCATCAAACCGTCGGTTGAAGCCGATTTGTAAGGTCACCCCTGCAGCGGATACTGCAGCGAGGGCACTGTCGGTTTCGGCGAGGTCGAGGGCAATCGGCTTTTCGCAAAAGATGTGCTTGCCGGCTGCTGCAGCAGCTTTGATATAGGCGGCGTGGGTATCGGTCGGCGTACAAATCATGACGGCATCGATGTCGGCGTCGTTGATGAGTGCCAGACAGTCGGTACTGACCGTCGAGACGCCGAAACGCGCAGCCAGATTGGCCGCTGCATCGGGCATGGGATCTGCAATCGCGACGAGGCGTGCCGATGGCACACGCTGGACAATGGTGCGTGCATGGACCTGGCCGATGCGACCCGCGCCGAGGAGTGCAATGCGGAGTGGTGATGTCATCGATTTATCCTAGGTAATCGCGTTCGCGAATGCGGTTCTGCTGCCATTCAGCGCGTTTCTGCTGTACCTCGGGGCTGGTGCTGACCTCTGCAGGCGGGACATCCCACCAGCTGTCGTAGCCGGGTACCCCGTGATAGCGGTCATTGCGTACATAGACGACGGTCGTGGTTGTGTTGGCCCGAGCCTGGGCGATGCCTGCAACGAACGAATCGTAATCGCTACATTCAATGACGGTCGCGCCCAGACTGCGGGCGTTTTGGGCCAGATCGACGGGGATGCGCTCGACGTCGTTGCCGTCGGCGTCGGAGGTCACCCGGTTGTCGTGACTATATGCGTACCGCGTACCAAAGCCTTCTTGGCCGAGTGAACGACTCAGGCCGCCGATGCTTTTGTAGCCGTCGTTGTCCATCAAGATGACGATGAGTTTGCGGTCTTCTTGGATTGCAGTGACCAACTCGGTCGACATCATCAGCCAACTGCCGTCGCCGACCATCACATAGACTTCGCGCTCTGGGGCAGCCATTTTGATGCCCAGTCCGCCGGCGACCTCGTACCCCATACAGCTGTTGCCGTACTCGAGGTGGTAGTTTTTGGGGTGGCGAGCGCGCCAGAGTTTGTGCAGGTCGCCTGGCAGACTACCGGCCGCGCAGACCATGATGGCACCGGGGTCAGAGAGGTCGTTGACTGCGCCAATCAACTCACCTTGGCTGGGCAGTGGAGTCAGCCGGATGTCGTAGATGCGTTGTACTTCGACGTCCCAGGCGGCGCTGAGGCGTTGGGCGGTAGCGCGATAGTCGGCATCGACGGTATAGCCCTGCAACGCAATCAAGAGTTCTTCGAGGGTCACCCGGGCGTCACCTCCCAGCATCGTTGCGCCGTGCTTGACGGCGTCGAGTTCACACACATTGATGTTGATGAAGTGTACATTGGGGTCCGCAAACGCGGTTTTGGAGCTCGTCGTGAAATCTCCGTAGCGCGTACCGATACCGATGACGAGGTCCGCGTCACGGGCAATCTGATTGGCAGCGAATGTGCCAGTGACCCCGATAGCGCCGAGATTGAGGCTATGGTCGTAGCGCAGCGATCCCTTGCCGGCCATCGTTTCGCCGACGGGGATGCCGGTGGCTTCGACGAATGCGGTCAATGCCGCCGTCGCATCGCTATAAATCACACCACCACCGGCGACGATGAGTGGGCGCTTGGCGGCGCGGATGCGTGCGACGGCACGGCGGAGCGCTGCGCTGTCGGGGCGCTGCCGCGCAATGTGCCAGACGCGCGGTGCAAACAATGCCGTGGGGAAGTCGTAGGCTTCGGTTTGGACATCTTGGGGCAACGCCAACGTGACCGCGCCGGTATCGCTCGGACTGGTCAGCACCCGCATTGCCTCGCGCAAGGCACTACTGAGCTGATCGGGCCGGTTGATGCGATCCCAGTATTTGCTGACCGGCTTGAAGCAGTCATTGGCCGATACATCGCGGCTCTGGGCCCATTCGAGCTGCTGCAACACCGGGTCGACATTGCGCCGTGCAAAGATGTCGCCGGGCAGCAACAGCACCGGCAGCCGATTGATGGTGGCAGTGGCGGCACCGGTGACCATGTTGGTCGCTCCCGGTCCAATCGACGTTGTGCAGGCGATGGTCTGCAGGCGATTGGCAGTTTTGGTGAACGCCGTGGCCGCATGCACCATGGCCTGCTCGTTGCGTGCTTGATAGTAGCGGAGTGCAGGGATTTGTTGCAACGCTTGGCCCATCCCCGATACGTTGCCGTGCCCGAAAATGCCGAAGCAGCCGGCGAAAAATCGCTGCTCATGGCCATCGCGCTCGACGTATTGTTGGGTCAGGAACGTGACGAGTGCCTGCGCGACGGTGAGACGTGTGGTAGACATGCCGTGCTCTTTTCTCATGAAAAAACGGTCCTACAAATCACCGTGCATGCCGATAAACTGCTCGATGTCGGTCATTGTCGGCATAAAGTTGGCACAGCCGTGTTTGGTGACGACAATAGCGCCGCAGGCATTGCCTAGGCGCGCTGCGCGATGCCAGCTCCAGCCGTGTGCGAGGCCATGGATGACACCACCGGCGTAGGCATCACCCGCGCCGAGAATGTTGTAGACCTGCACGGGGAATCCAGCTGCGTCTATGCGGTCGATACCCGCAGGGGTAACCACATGCACGCGTGATCCCTCAGCGCCGCGCTTCTGGAACAGTACCTTTGGTCCCAGCCCAAGCACGGTATCGATTGCGACGTCGACATCGCCACTCACGCGCGCATCCGACACCTGTGAGTGGGTAAGCGTGACGGTGTTGTCTTCACCCATCATCATGGCGTTGATTTCGTCTTCGGTGCCCAGGACGATGTCGACCGTCCGCAACACCGAGCGCAGCGTGACACCGAATGCGCGTGCGTCGTGCCACTGGTCAGGGCGAAAATCGATGTCCAAGACGACGGTTGTCCCGTGTCGCTGTGCGTATTCGCATGCAAACAGCGTCGCGCTCCGTGATGGTTCTTTGCAGAACCCCGTCCCGCTGACCAAGAGATACTGCGCATCGGCGATGGGACTGGCCAACACGTCGTCGATGGTGAGTTCGATATCGGCACAATTGTCGCGGTAATAGGTCAACGGGAACTTGTTGGGCGGCTCGATCCCCAGTACCACTGCACTGGAGCGGTGACCGGCTTTGCGCGGGCTGTACCGTGTTTCGATGCCTTCGTTGATACAAAAATTGAGGATAAAGTCGCCCACCTGATCGACACCGACCGCGGTCAACAGCGCGGTGCGCGAACCGAGCCGCTGGGCTGCCACGCTGATGTTGGTCGGGCAGCCACCGACATATGCGGCAAAGCTTTTGATGTCAACGAACGCTGCTCCGACGTCGTTGGCATACAAATCTATCGAAGATCGCCCCATGGTCAAGACATCGTAGGTACGTGCCATGGTTAGCTCCCTTGCGGGTAGAGCGGCAGCCGTGGGTCGAGCCCTTGGTAGTGGTCTTTGACCCAAGTGTGGTGTGGGTCATCGACGTTGGCCAGCGACTGTGCACTGCCTGCCAACACATTGAGGTAATACGTGGTGTAGCCAGGTGCGCTGGTGACGGGATGATACCCCGCAGGGACGAGGACTACGTGATCGGGACGGGCTACCAGCACCGCATCGATGGGCGAACCGGCCGCATGGATGGGCGACTGCTCGTCGGTATACACGCGCTGGAACGCGAAGCCGTCGGGTTTGTCGTGTTTATAAAAGTAGAC